>NZ_JAKUGE010000053.1:0-39981 GCF_022663795.1 Bacillus cereus group sp. BfR-BA-01349 | reverse complement strand
TTTATTTTATCTTTTGAAGAAAATTTAGCCATAAAAAATGCACCTCCAATTGTTAGTTATGTGTCTAACAATTGGGGTGCACTTCATTTTTGTCCAATGGTCTTTTTATCCTTTTATATGCAAAGAATAAATTTATTTATGATACGGTTCATCGTAACTATTCTAAATAAGGTTATTTTTTATTATTTTCATAATTAAATTTAACAAAAAAGGTAGTGCCTTCCGATCCTGTTTGAATTTCTATTTTTGCATTATGGCGGGCAGCAATGGCATAACATACACCTAACCCTAATCCAGTTCCATTATCTTTGGTCGTGTAAAACGGCGTACCCAGTTTCTCTAATACTTCAGGCCTGATACCTTTTCCTTGATCCCGCACTGCAAGCACCACACAATTTTGACCTTCCTTGTAAGTGCTAATGGTTAGAACTTTCCCTGTATTCATCGCTTCTAAGCCATTACGATATAGATTCATTACTAATTGCCGTATTTCATTACGATTTAAAAGTAATTCTGGAATGTCATTTGTATCGACTTGAATATATTTATTTTGATTGTACGTATCAATCTTTATTAAAGGAATAATATCGCGGATAATTGAATTTAAATCTAACATCTGCAAATCCGATTTCCTTGTATTACCCATTGAGAGAAATTCAGTAATAATAGAATTGGCACGGTTAAGTTCTTCAATCATTAAATGAAAGTATTTATTATGTTTCTCATAGGTATTCTCTTCTTTTAATAACTGTAAAAATCCTAGTACTGTTGTCATTGGATTTCTAATTTCATGGCTGATACCTGCTGCCATTTGCCCTATTAAATCTATGTTGGATAATCTTTTCAATTCCTGTTCATATTTCTTTTTTTCCGTTATGTTTTTAAAAATACAACAAATACCATCATCATACGGGTATGCAATAACTTCGTGCCAATATTCATCTGCAGTAGAAAGAAATTCGAAATGAACTGTAGTTCGCTCTGACATCGCACGATGAAATTCCTTATACATAACTGTGTCGATTTCACTCGGGAAAACATCCCATATATTCTTTCCTAATACATCTTTTGCTGTTTTTCTTTGCGGAAAATATTGGTGCTTATTTACGTACGTAAATTCCCATTTATTATTTAAAATAAAAAATCCATCCGTAATACATTCAATCACACTTGTAACTTTTTCATTAGCAGCAGCTAGCTCTCTCGTTCGCTCTTCCACTATGCTTTCTAGTTGATCCATATATGACAAATTCGAAAACGTAGGGGCTGTGGCATCAACGATAGATTTTGCTAGTTGAAGTTGAGAATGATCATAATTGTGAGCTTTTCCTTCTTTGCCAACGACGATTACCCCTAATACTTCTCCAATTGAAACCAATGGAATCATCAATAGACCCTTACTATCTATATTTTTTGTTTGAATAACTTCTTGAATCTTGGCTTCATAGCTTTTCTCTGTCCAATCCGCTTCTGTCCAATGACAGCCCTTACTTAATTTCGTTGTTTTAATTGTTGTTTTATCTAGCGGATCTAGAAGATGGGCAGTCATATTTTTACTCTCTAAAATCTGTTCTAGGTAAAAAAAGCATTTATCAAAACTCTCCTGTATCGAGGAACACATTGATAAATCACGTGTAACATTTAGTAACAGCTGCTTCTCAGCAATAAGGTTTTCCTTTTGTTTTAAATTATTTGTGTTTTGAATTGCAACCGCAGCCATATTTACATAAGCTTCAACACTTTGAATTTCTGAATCTGTTAAGTTCATCGGAATTCCATAATCAAATAAAAAAACTAGACCAAATAACTCTTGCCCAAATGAGATAGGCAAGGCTAATAAGGACTTAATTTTGAATGCATTAACCGGTCTCGGATCTGGTCGATGATCCTTTGAGGTATCAGGAATATAGATGGTTTTTTTCGTTTCAATAACCTCTTTTGCCAGTAAGTCTATTTCAGGATCAATTACTTGAGTATCGAGCGTTACGCCATTTATAGTCTCTGGTTTTCCTGCAAACCCTCTAAATGTTCCATCTTCCTGGGGTAAATAAATTCCAACAGCATCGCACCTAACAATTTCCTCTGATATCGCCATTGTCACACGCTGCAATACGTCACGTAGTTCTAATTTCGTATTTATTATTTTTGTTATATTTGCGAGTCTAGAATATCTCGTCTGATCACTTACCATTCACATAGCCTCCAATTATAGGCATAATAAAATAAATATGATAATATCAGTGTTTTACATAGAATACATTACTTATGATACGGTTCTCCACGATTAATCCGAAACGCTCTATAGACTTGCTCAAGCAACACTAATCGCATTAATTGGTGTGGCAATGTCATCTTTGAAAAAGAAAGTGATTCATTTGAACGCTTCATCACTTCTGAGCTTAGTCCAAGTGATCCACCAATTACAAATGCGACTTTACTCTTTCCGTATGTAGCAAGGCGATCTAGACTTACCGCAAATTCTTCTGATGACTTTTGCTTTCCATCTATAGCTAATGCAATCACATGCGTGTCATCAGAAATTTTATCCAGTATACGTATACCTTCTTTTTCCTTTACAATTAACATTTCTGCTTCACTTAAATTTTCTGGCGCCTTTTCATCAGGCAATTCAATTACTTCTACTTTTGCGTATGCAGATAATCGTTTTAAGTATTCTGCTATACCTTGTTTCAAATATTTTTCTTTTAATTTCCCAATTGAAATAATCGAGATATTCACACGTATCCTCCACCTTACAAACATGTTATCCACAAAACTTATCCACATATCCACAAATACTACCCACATATTGTGTGAGAATCTGTGTTCGATACAACATATGTCGCCTCATTTTGACAAAATTCACATGTTTTTTTCTCTTTTCTCGAGTTATCCACATTGTTGATAACTGGTGCAACTTCACACTCATCCACAATAATATCTAACGCTAATTCAACATGTTCTAAACAACAAGGTAAATTCATTTTCTACACCTCACTTTTCTACAATAGAAAACAGGAGGTAGGCCCTCCTGTTTTTAATACTTTTGAATGCCTAATTTCACTGTTGTTGTTACTCTTTTTGTACCACGATAAAACGTAAGAGTCATTTTATCATTAATTTCCTTATCATATAAGGCCGTACGGAATCCAATAATATCGCGAATTGGTTTTCCATCTACTGCCACAATAACATCATGTTCTCTTAAACCAGCATCCGCACCTGGCGAAGGACTTTTCACATCCAAAATACAAACGCCCTCTGTTACAGTACCTGGTAAATGTAATGTTTTTGACCAATAATAGTTTGGGATTTCATTTAATGACCTAAGTTCAATCCCAACATACGGTCTTCTTACTTTTCCATACTTCTCAAGTTCATTCATAATCGGAACAGCTCTAGTCACCGGAATAGCAAGGCCGATTCCTTCTACTTCTTTTGCAGCAATTTTCATTGAATTAATACCAATTAATTGTCCTGCTGCATTTACAAGCGCACCACCACTATTCCCCGGATTAATCGCTGCATCTGTTTGTAACACTTCTACTTGCCAATCATAATGTCCATCTTGATCTAAATCTACAGGGACAATACGTTCATTAGCTGAAATAATACCTTGTGTAACTGTTCCAAAAAATTGCAGTCCAAGTGGGTTTCCAATCGCAATAACTGGTTCTCCTCTGCGAACAGTATTAGAATCGCCAATTTCAATTATTTTTTTCACATGCTTTGCATCTATTTCTAATACAGCTAAATCTGTGACTACATCGGTTCCTAATACTTTTCCAGGAACCTTCTTACCATCACTTAGACTTACTTCAATACGATTCGCTCCAGCTACAACATGATTATTCGTTACAATGTAAGCTTGACCATCTGTCTTTTTATAAATTACTCCTGATCCTGTACCGGCCTCTGAATCTGCCTCTGAAAAATTATCTCGTTGAATGTTAATAACACCCACAACAGCTTCAGATGCACGATCAACAGCATCTACAAAGCTAATCTGTTTAATCCCTTGAGCTTCAGCCATATTACTTCCGCTTGCTTCAGCTTGCGGAAGCGTATCAGCAGAATTCGAAAATAAAGGCGCTCCAAACGCAAATAAAGAAGCTCCTACAATTGTTCCCGCTATACTCGAAAGAACTATACCTTTGTGCTTCTTTTTTCCTGCACGTTTCATACGATAACTTTCTTCATCAATAAAGGACATATTTGTTCACCTATCTTCCTGAAAACAACTATATTCACCTTTATTGTTTACTAAAATGAAGAATTATACGTATTGAATTTTTGTAGGCATTTTTGGATCTGTATCGTGAATTTCAAAGGATTCACCCACTCCAAATCCTTTTTCCTCTAGTACTTGTGATACTGACATACGCGCTAGTTCTTTCATGTTATTATCTAAGCTTAAATGGGCTAAATAAATATGCTTTGTCTCATCTGTAATTACATCTGCCATCGCTAATGCAGCATCCTCATTACAAACATGCCCAACGTCACTTAAAATACGTCGTTTAATGCTCCATGGATAACGTCCCATACGAAGCATTTCTACATCATGATTACTTTCAAATACAAAAGCATTAGCTCCCTTAATAACGCCCTTCATACGGTCACTTACGTATCCCGTATCTGTAATAAGCGCTAATTTCCTATTATTGTTATGGAAAGCATAAAACATCGGTTCTGCCGCATCATGAGAAACTCCAAATGACTCGACTTCAATATCACCAAATGTTTTCACATCACCAACTGAGAAAATAAACTTTTGTTCAGTTGGGATATTTCCTATTAAATGTTCCATTGCATTCCATGTTTTCTCATTCGCATAAACAGGTAAATCATATTTACGTGCCAATACACCTAATCCTTTAATATGATCACTATGCTCATGCGTTACAAGAATACCTGATACATCATTTATATTTAGTTCTGCTTGTTTAAATAAAGCCTCTGTTGCTTTACCACTTAAACCTGCGTCGACTAGTAATTTTTTTTCATCGGTTCCTACGTATAGCATATTTCCTGTACTTCCACTTGCAAGTACGCTAAAATGCAACCCCATTCTTTCTCACTCCAGTATGTTCATCAACCACTTGATTTTCCTTTTCTCCTAATTCCATAACTTGTCCTTCAATTGCATTCACAAAGAAGTCCTGCTTCTGCTCCGTTTTTAAATTCCACGTTGGAGCAAGTACTTGGTTATTAGAAGTAGATGCGGTAAGAGTGGCATAACCAATTTGCGCTTCTTTAACATGCGTATTTCCATGAATTTTATTTTTTAAATACAAATTTTCTAAAGCTGTTTGAGCCGTAATAATTTCTTGCTCTTTCGTTTTTTCACCTTCGCCCATTTCTTTTAAATCAGTTAGCATTGTCTGCGTATATGAAACAAGTTCATTTTTTTCATTTAATTCCACAACAATCATCGCCTGATTATTATAGAAAATAGGCTTATCTTTATATTTTTGGAAGAAATAAATTTTAGAGTCTTTCACCGCTCCAAATTCATACTTTTGTCCATCCAATACATAGTTCTTCAAAAATTCATTATACTTATCTTTTGATAATGATTTCGTATTTAAAAAAGGCTCTTTTAGCTTACTTTCTATCTTGTACATATTTTGTATATGCACCGTTTGATTTTTCAAAGACTGTATATCTTCTTCTTTAAAGGCTTTATTTTCCGCTCTAATAAATGCCTCTTTTTTCGGTTCTTTAGGGATATTTCCCATCGTAATTTTATTTGCTTTTAATTCTTGATCTATCTTTGTTTCTGCAATAAGCTCCAATTGATTACTATCTTGCTTTTGAATGAATTGGAAAATGAGAAAGAGGTCCAAAACAAAAAAGGTCACAATAAATATGGTTTTAATCCGATCCCAATCCATTTAGTCCTCCCTCACTCCACTCATAGATTTTCTGTTTACCTGTTTCATCTTCAACAAGCTTTACATACCAAATTGGTTGTAGTCGAACCACTTGCCCATCTAGTGATAACTTGTATCCAATGCCAATATCCTTAATTACTTGTTTCTTTATCTCTGGATTATTTTCTAGGGATGCTATTACAACATGCCCTGACGGAAGAGTAACCTTCTGTTCTATACCTTTAGTATTTAAAGACAGCAACGGTCTTTCATATTCCATTACTTCTTCTGATCCCCATACTTGTCTTAATTCCGCTAATCCATCTGCATTGAATACTGGATATCCATCTTCATTTAAGCGAAATACTGTCTCTCCTTTATTCATATAGTCCAAACGATATGAATCCAAACTCCCACTGTGACCACTTACAAATTCAAAGCTTTTTTGTAAAAGCATTAAATTATCTATCGTTTTCTCAGTTAAGACAGAAGAGTTTTTATACTTTAGCATGTGACGATCGTTTTCAATTTCCATGGATCTAATACCATCTGTAAATGTTTCTTTCGACATCTCGGTAATCGGACTTAAATAACGAGGATCACTAAACAGAGCATTCTTAAACGTATCAACTGCTAAATTAGATGAAATATATGTTATATTGCTTAACTCTGTCGTTCCATCTGGTAAAAATAATTTTTTCATATCATTGAGTTGATAATCAAAATAAGGTTTTGCTGATACTATAAATTGATTTTGGGCATTTACAATATCTTTTAAATACAAGCCACTTAATTTTGCCTCGTATATTTTAAAGTTATCACCATCAGAAACAAAGTTAATTTTAATTTCTTGATCCTTACTTCTAGAAGGATCAAGGAGAATACGATTAAAATGTTTAGGCTTACCTGTACTTTTCTCTTTCATGTTAAACATGGATTTAACTGCATCAAATGGGATATCGGTAGGGAAAACAAGTTCAACTTTCCCTTCACCATGCACATATGAAAGGAAATCACCCTTAGTGATTGATATCTCTCTAAAATCATATAGTTCCCCTACTTCCAGAGGCTTATAGATTGATTCTATATCTGCCTCTCTTCTGCTCCCATAATGATTTTTATCTTTATGCACGATGATAGAAGTAGGACGGACAACATCGGAAATTTTAGTTTGGTTCATTCCTTCATTCCCCTGTACAAATTTCGCGTTTTGCATGGATGTAGAATCTGGCACATACGTCCATAAATTAAAAGTAAGAAATAGGCTAATTACAACTAGGTTAATTAAAACTATTGTTTTAAAGTTTTCCATACTCATTCCCAATCGTCCTCTTCATCTGCTGCCATTGGTAACGTGAAATAAATAGTTGTCCCTTTCCCTTCTTCACTCTTCGCCCAAATAGAACCACCATGTGCCTCAATCATTTCTTTTGCAATTGCTAATCCAAGTCCCGTACCACCCATTTGTCTTGAACGAGCTTTATCTACGCGATAAAAACGTTCAAAGATTTTATCAACGTTTTCTTTTGGAATACCCATTCCTTGGTCACTTACACTAATTTCTAATAAATCACCGCGATCACGTAAACGATATGTTACTGTTCCACCTTCTGGTGAATACTTTAATGCGTTAGAAATAATGTTATACAGCACTTGAGTAATTTTGTCAGTATCCATATCAATAAATCTAGATTTCTTAGAGAAAGATCGTTTGAAACTTACATTTTGCTCTTTAGACATTTCAAAGCGATCAATAATATTATTAAAGAAATCAGTAAAGTCGACCCATTCTTTCATTAAACGATGCTCTGTACTATCCAGTTTAGATAGCTGTAACAACGCATTTACAAGTCTAATCATTCTTTCTGTTTCTTCTTGTGTAACCGTTAAAAATTGTGGTGCAATATTTGGATCCTGCCATGCTCCATCTGTAAGTGCCTCTAAATAACTGCGCATCGTCGTTAATGGCGTCCTTAATTCATGAGAGACATTTGCCACAAACTCACGGCGTTCCCGTTCTATACGTTCCTGCTCTGTTACATCATATAGTACAGCAATTAAGCCGTTTGCCTTCCCTGTTTCTTTTTGAATAACAGAGAAACTAGCACGTAAAATATATGGTTCGTTTCTCGTACTAAAATCTAATAAAACAGAATCTGGCTCTTCATATAAATGATCGAGCGTAAATTCTTCCTGTATCCCTAATACCTCTAAAACAGATTGATCGAGCGCTGTTTCACGAGAAACATTTAACATCTTTTCCGCAGGGTCATTTAGTAAAATAATATCCCCTTTTCGATCAGTAGCAATTACTCCATCTGTCATATGTGATAAAACAGATGATAATTTACGCCTTTCACTTTCTGTAGAAGAACGAGCTTGTTGTAATTTTTTCGATAAATTATTGAAGGATAATGCCAGTTGTCCAATTTCATCATGGCTATGCACTTTTACTTTTCTGGAATAATTTCCTTTTGCCATTTCGATTGCTTGTCTCCGCATATCTGAAATTGGTCTTGTAATTGTTTGAGCCAATAAAATCCCAAGTACGGCCGTTACTAATAAAGCAATTACTGTTCCCGTAGCAAAAATTTGATTTATATCCTTCATTTGTTTATATACATCTTCCATAGATGCCACAATGTAAATAACACCAAGCGCATCCTTACCGTTATCATCTAGAATCGGAGTAAGCATAACTTGAACACGATGACCTGTACTACCATCCTTCTCAATTTTCACTTCTGGCTTTTTTTGTACTAACACTCGCTGAACAGCTATATCAGTTGATGTTCGATTCACCTTATTCTGCTTTGATTCATCTGAAATAGCCAGTAACTTTCTGTGCGAATCAAATACACTTACCTCTTGTATAACTTTCTTCTGATCAGAGGCAAATTTTCGAATTGAAGTTTTAATCGTTTCATCTGTTGACTCTGTTTCTGCTTTTGTATAACTTTTTTTAAACTCTTGCTTCAAATTATATGATAATAAGTTTGTTTGCTGCGTTAAAGAATCCCTAAAACCTTGTACTAAGCTCTTCTCTAATTCCCTTACGAAATATACTCCAATAACTTGCATCGCTATTAATATTAATAGCATATATATAAGCACAAATTTTAAATGAATAGATTGAAAAAAACCAACTTTCTTCATATACTATTCCTGCTCTGGGTCACGCAAGTAATACCCTACTCCACGTCTAGTTACAATTAAAGTAGGATGGCTTGGATTATCTTCAATTTTTTCCCGCAAACGACGTACTGTAACGTCTACTGTGCGCACATCTCCAAAATAGTCATAACCCCAAACTGTTTGTAATAAATGTTCGCGTGTCATAACTTGTCCTAAATGTTTCGCTAAATAATGTAGCAACTCAAATTCACGATGTGTAAGCTCGATATTTTCCTCGCGCTTCGTTACACTATATGCATTTGGATTAATCACAATTGGTCCAATAACCATTTCTGTATTTTCTTCTTTTTCCGCAGCACCACCTTGTTGATGGCGGCGTAAATTCGCCTTCACACGAGCAAGTAATTCCCTTGTACTAAATGGCTTCGTTACATAATCATCTGCCCCAAGCTCAAGCCCTAATACTTTATCAATCTCAGAGTCCTTTGCTGTAAGCATAATAATCGGCATTTCTGAGCTTTTACGTATTTCACGGCAAACCTCTAAGCCGTCTTTACCTGGTAGCATAATATCTAATAAAACCATATCTGGTTGCTCTTCATTAGCCTTTTCAATTGCTTCATCACCATCATGCGCCATTACTATTTCAAAACCTTCTTTTTCTAAGTTAAACTTCAAAATATCTGCAATCGGCTTTTCATCATCAACTACTAAAATTTTCTTTCCCATCATCGTCTATTTCCTCCTTATAAAAATATGGTCAATAATCCCTAAACATATTGATGTTTACATAGTATGTCCTATATGACCGCATCCTTTGTTTAAGTATTTTCTCCTCTATTCTCATAGACTCATGTATGATCCACTTTTACACGGCATCCTATACGATCTATAGAAAAACCTCTAGCTTCAACTGCTAGAGGCTCCTCGTTCTATTTTAAAATAACTACTCAGTTTTGTAAAATTACATAAATAAAAAGGATATTAAGTGGGCCCACTTAATATCCTGAGAGTGGCTCGGGACGGAATCGAACCGCCGACACGAGGATTTTCAGTCCTCTGCTCTACCGACTGAGCTACCGAGCCAAAACTATATATAAAACCACTAATGGTGGTATAAACAAAAGTGGCGGTCCCGACCGGGGTCGAACCGGCGATCTCCTGCGTGACAGGCAGGCATGTTAACCACTACACCACGGGACCAAAAATAAGCAAAAAAAAACATGACCCATACGGGATTCGAACCCGTGTTACCGCCGTGAAAGGGCGGTGTCTTAACCACTTGACCAACGGGCCACGAAAAATAAAATGGTGAGCCATGAAGGACTCGAACCTTCGACCCTCTGATTAAAAGTCAGATGCTCTACCAACTGAGCTAATGGCTCATACTCACCAACGTCATATTTTCGTGACGACAAGATGTATCATAACATGTATTCTGTATTTATTGCAATACTTTTTTCGATTTTTTATAAAAGAATAAGAAAAAACTCATGCGGACATGAGTTTTTTCTAAACACTATTAATTAAGCTTCGTATACGTTACGAACAATATTTGTTTGGTTACGATCTGGTCCAACTGAGAACATAGATATTTGAATTCCTGTTAACTCAGAAACACGTTCTACGTATTTTCGTGCATTTTCAGGAAGTTCATCTAATGATTTTACACCAGTAATATCTTCTTCCCAACCTGGAAGCTCTTCATATACAGGCTCACATTTTGCTAAAATGTTTAAGTTAGCTGGAACTTCATCAATAACTTCACCATTGTATTTGTAAGCAACACAAATTTTAAGAGTTGGAATACCTGTTAAAACGTCGATAGAATTTAATGATAGATCCGTTAAACCACTAACACGACGTGCATGTCTTACAACAACGCTATCGAACCAACCTACGCGGCGTGGACGACCAGTTGTCGTTCCATACTCGCGACCAACTTCACGAATTTGATGACCAATTTCATCATGAAGCTCAGTAGGGAATGGACCATCACCAACGCGGCTTGTATATGCTTTACATACACCTACAACGCGAGTAACTTTCGCAGGACCAACTCCAGTTCCAACTGTTACACCACCAGCAATTGGGTTAGAAGATGTAACGAACGGGTACGTACCGTGGTCAATATCAAGCATAACACCTTGCGCACCTTCAAATAATACACGGTGATTATTATCTAATGCATCATTTAATACAACAGATGTATCACATACATATTGCGCGATTTGTTGCCCGTACTCGAAGTACTCTTCGAAAATTTCTTCTACAGTGAAACCTTCTGTATCGTACATTTTTTCAAATAAACGATTTTTTTCTACTAAATTGCGCTCAAGCTTCTCTTTAAATGCTTCACGGTCTAAAAGATCAGCCATACGAATACCAATACGAGCAGCTTTATCCATATATGCAGGACCGATACCTTTTTTCGTTGTACCGATTTTGTTATCACCTTTACTTGCTTCTTCTAACTCATCTTGCTTTAAGTGGTAAGGTAAAATAACATGTGCACGGTTACTTACACGTAAATTATCAGTACTTACACCACGATCGTGTAAGTATTTTAACTCTTCAAGTAATGCTTTTGGATCTACTACTAATCCGTTTCCGATTACACAAATTTTCTCTTTATAGAAAATACCAGATGGAATTAAGTGTAATTTATATTTAACTCCGCCGAAAACAATTGTATGTCCCGCGTTATTTCCACCTTGATATCTTGCAACTACTTCCGCATGCTCAGAAAGAAAATCAGTGATTTTACCTTTTCCTTCGTCGCCCCATTGTGTTCCTACAACTACTACTGAAGACATTATTAAAGCACCTCCGCAATTTTCAAACGATCTATTCAAACAATATAATTGTACCAAAACCGAAAAAGAAGTCAACCGAAAAGCGAACATTTTTTCATAAAAAAACTTTTTCGTTCGTAAGAATTATATATTTAACTTATGAAAGCCTTATCTTTCTTATAAAAAAAAAGAAACACATCTTATTATAAGAAATGTGTTTCTTTTTTATACTGCCTTTATGCCGGCGGAGCATGTCCATCCTCAAAACGACGTTCTAAGTTAACGAACTTATTGAACTCTTTGACGAATGCAAGTTCCACTGAACCTACTGGACCGTTACGCTGTTTTGCAATAATAATTTCAATTGTATTTTTATTTTCCGTTTCTCGATCATAGTAGTCTTCACGATATAGGAAAGCTACAATATCAGCATCCTGCTCAATACTTCCAGATTCACGAATATCAGACATCATCGGGCGTTTATCTTGACGAGATTCTACACCACGAGATAACTGTGATAAAGCAATAACAGGCACTTGCAATTCACGTGCAATCCCTTTTAAGGTACGAGAAATCTCAGATACTTCCTGCTGACGGTTTTCTCCTGATTTCCCACTTCCTTGAATAAGCTGCAAATAGTCGATCAAAATCATACCAAGACCTTGTTCTTGCTTTAATCTACGACATTTTGCTCGAATCTCATTTACTTTAATACCTGGCGTATCATCAATATATATACCAGCATTTGAGAGACTCCCCATTGCCATTGTTAATTTTGCCCAATCATCGGAAGTTAATGAACCAGTACGAAGTCTTTGTGCATCAATATTCCCTTCTGCACAAAGCATACGCATAACAAGCTGATCAGCACCCATCTCTAAACTAAAAATCGCTACATTTTCATCCGTTTTCGTCGCTACGTTTTGTGCGATATTTAATGAAAATGCCGTTTTCCCTACTGATGGACGTGCTGCCACGATAATTAAATCATTTCGTTGGAAACCTGCTGTCATCTTATCTAATTCAATAAACCCAGTTGGTATCCCAGTAACTTCACCCTTTTGATTATGCAAAAGTTCAATTTTGTCATAAGCATCTACAAGAACATCTTTAATGTTTTGGAATGCTTTTGCATTCGTTTGATGGGATACTTCTAATATTTTTTTCTCAGCCTCATTTAAAAGACCATCCACATCATCTTCTCTCTCATATCCATCCGATACAATATGAGTCGCCGTGCGAATTAAACGACGTAAAAGCGCCTTTTCAGCGATGATGCGTGCGTAATATTCTACGTTAGCTGCAGTTGGCACAACCTCTGCTAACTCCGCTAAGTAAGAAACCCCACCAACTTCTTCTAATAATCCTTGATCAGCCATTGCTGATGTCATCATTATTAAGTCGATCGGCTCTCCCTTATCAGATAGCCCAAGCATGACTTCAAAAATCTTTTGATGTTTCGTTCGATAGAACGAATCAGGTACCAATAACTCTGATGCTGAAGTTAACGCATCTTGATCAATCAATACGGCCCCTAAAACCGCCTGCTCAGCCTCTATATTATGCGGAGGGGTACGATCAGCAAGTACATCACTCATACGCAATCCTCCTTGCTTAATTTATTTTTATTGTTCACTAACATGAACTTTTACTGTTGCTGTTACTTGTGGATGCAATTTCACAGTAACGTTTGTATAACCTAACGCGCGGATTGCATCGTCCATTTCAAATTTACGTTTATCAAGCTTAATCTTGTGTGATTTTTGCATTGCATCTACGATTTGTTTGCTTGTGATAGAACCAAATAAACGGCCACCTTCTCCAGATTTCGCCTTTAATTCTACAGTTAATTTCTCTAAAGTCTCTTTTAACTCTTTTGCATTTTCAAGCTCTGCTGCTGCATCTTTTTCTTCTTTACGCTTTTGAGCTTCTAAAGTTTTCATACTGCTATTTGTTGCTTCAGCAGCTAATCCTTGTTTTAATAAGAAGTTATTTGCATAGCCATCTGGTACGTTTTTTACTTCTCCTTTTTTACCTTTACCTTTTACGTCTTTTAGAAAAATTACTTTCATGATTGTGTGCCTCCCTGTAAATAGTCATCAATAACAAATCGAAGCTTCTCCTCAGCTTCATCTACTGTAACATTTTTCATCTGTGTGGCTGCATTCGTCAAATGCCCGCCACCGCCTAAGTTTTCCATAATTAGCTGCACATTCACTTCACCTAAAGACCTGCTGCTAATTCCAATGAGATTCTCGCCACGTTTCGCAACAACAAATGATGCAATAATCCCTGTCATTGTTAATAACGTGTCTGCCGATTGCGCAATAAGCACTTGATCGTAGTAATCATCACTATCAACTTTAGCAATCGCAATTCCATTTTTATAAATGTACGCATTTTTTATAGCTTTTGCAACCCGTAAATACTGATCCATATCTTCCTTTAAAAGTTCTTGTACAAGTACAGTATCTGCACCATGTGAGCGTAAATAAGAAGCAGCATCAAATGTACGAGCCCCTGTCCGGAATGTGAAACTTTTCGTGTCGACAATAATACCCGCTAACAATGCCGTCGCTTCTAACATTGTCATCTTTAAATTTTTAGGTTGATACTCAAGTAATTCTGTAACCAATTCTGCCGTTGAAGAAGCATATGGTTCCATGTAAACTAGCAATGGGTCTTCAATAAAATCTTCTCCACGGCGATGATGATCAATAACTACTACATTTTCAATTTTACGTAACAGTTTTTGCTCCATCACCATCGAAGGTTTATGCGTATCGACAACAACAAGTAACGAATCATCATTTGCAAATTCCATCGCTTGCTCTGGAGTAATAAAACGAGACCATAACTCCTCATTTTGTTTCACTTTGTCCATCAAACGCTTAATTCCTTTATCGGAATCATTTTCATCTAACACAATATATCCTTTATGCTCATTTAATTGAGCCACTTTTAAAATACCAATCGCAGCACCAATTGCGGCCATATCGGGAGCCCTATGCCCCATAATAATGACATTACTACTTTCTAATACTAAATCCTTTAACGCATGCGAAATGACCCTAGCGCGTACACGGGTACGTTTTTCAACCGGATTTGTCTTACCTCCATAGAACTTAACTTTACCTGTCGCTTGTTTAATAGCTACTTGGTCTCCCCCACGCCCAAGCGCAAGATCTAAACCAGATTGAGCCATTGCTCCAAGCTCTGATAAAGGTAAATCACCTGATCCGACACCCACACTTAATGTAAGTGGTATATTCCTTTTAGATGTTTCTTCACGCACCTGATCTAAAATGCTAAATTTCCCTTTCTCCATCTGCGTCAAAATACTTTCATTTAGCACAACGAAGAATCTTTCTGAAGATGCACGTTTTAAATACGCACCATACTTAAGTGCCCATTCATTTAGTCGCGATGTCACAAGACTTGTTATATTCGTACGTAATTGATCATCTAATCCTTGTGTAACTTCATCATAATTATCCAAATAGATGACAGCTAAAACAGTCCTTTGATCCTCGTACATCTTTTCGATTTCTGTTTGTTCCGTTACATCAAAGAAATAAATTAACTTTTCTTCTTTCCTTACAAAAACGCGAAACTTTCGATTATTTAAAGAGACTATATCATCAGAAGTTTCTCCTTTAATGAAAAGAAGTAATGTTTCTGATACATCGTAAAGGTGCCATCCAGCTAATGCATGCTGTCCCAGACATGAAGATAAATAAGGATTTGCCCAATCAATCCCATAATCCTTATTGTATAACAAAATACCAATCGGCATTTGGTTAAATGCTTCATTACTTACTTTCTTTACTCTTGTAATCATATCTGTCGTATGCTTTTCGAAATTCCTTTGAAAATTAAGTTCAAATCGTATAACGATAAAGAATACGATACAAAAAATGACAAAAGCAGCTATCCCCATAATTAAATGAAAATAACAGAGAATTGAAATGAGCACAAACACAAAAAATGCCAATACATAAACAGGATATAAAAACCACTGTTTCTTATCAAATTCAGGCATGTATACAACTCCTATAAAGTAAAACTAACTCACCTTCCAGTTAGTTAAACAGATTAAAATAGTATAAGGAATATTATTTTATCCCCCTATTTTAGAACGCAATGAAATCCCTAAGTCAATTATACCTAAGATTGTCACAAGAGGAAACAGCATCGGAATAAACATGCATGCAATAAAACTAATAATAGGAACCCCTTTAGTAAAACCTTTTCTATACGCTAAAAAGGCGATAAATGTCAGACCTTGCAGTACAAGTAATAGTGCAAATATGACATTTAGGTTAGAAAATACCATATGTAAATATGATGTTGGTTCTACTTTTATAAAAGTTGCTAACAAAATAAATATAACGTAATACCAAATGATACTCTTTGGTAATTGTATATCTTTAAATTTAGGCCAAGATATAACGTCATATTTTAACTTTTTCAAAACACTACCTGATATTATCACTGTAATCCAAGAAAAACATACTGAAACTAGCACAAGTATACTCGGAAGTAACGATTGTAATATATCATTCATTTGTGCAAGTAACTCTTTTTGTTCCTTACTAATCGGCATACCTGTAGCACTTACTATCTTTTCGCTTTTCGCCATACTTTCACTAAATATACTTTGCATTTGCTTCATTATATCTATGTTGAAAAACTTTATACTCGCAACATAAATAAGTACAAAACCAATTAAGTATGCAAGCGTCCCAGCTATTAAGATTTCCACTGGCTTTTTTCTTGTTTTATACATATATCCTAAAACAATCCCTATCAATCCAAACATAATTGTCTTCACTAAATTCATCGGTTGACTCACAATAATAGTAACAAAAAGTGCCGCTACAAAAACCACGAGCACATTAGATAGTTTATGTCTTATCATTAATAGTATAAATGGTAACGGCAACGCAAAAGTTACAACTGTACCCAAAATCGGAACATACATAGATATAAACAATAACATTACATATATAGTCAACAACGCGGCACCTTCAGTAATAAATCTTGCTTGTTTCACATTTTAACCTCTCTTTCAAAAAAGAAAAGCATAGCAAAATGCACAGTAGAGTCCGACTCTACTGTGCATTTCATACGCTATTATTCACCAACATATGGTAAAAGTGCCATTTGACGAGCACGTTTAATTGCAACTGTAAGTTTGCGTTGGTATTTCGCGCTTGTTCCTGTTACACGACGAGGTAAAATTTTACCACGCTCAGAAACGAAACGTTTTAATAAATCAACATCTTTATAGTCAATGCGAGTGATGCCGTTAGCTGTGAAGAAACACACCTTACGACGTTTCGCACGTCCACCTTTGCGTCCTGCCATGTCTATTTCCCTCCATTCTTTGTTAAAACTAACAAATTTACTGTATTAGAACGGTAAATCGTCGTCGGAAATGTCGATCGGTTGACCTACATTTGAAAATGGATCGTCATTCTTCGTAAATCCAGAGTTACCTTGGTTACCTGAATTACTAGATTGACCAAATGGGTTAGAGCCTTGGTTACCGAAACCAGCTCCTGATGGTTGCTGATTAAATGAACCACGTTGCTCCCCACCGCCATTACGCGGCTCTAAAAATTGCACGCTTTCCGCAAGAACTTCTGTTACGTATACACGTTTACCATCTTGTCCCTCGTAATTACGAGTTTGAAGACGTCCATCTACGCCTGCTAAGCTACCTTTTTTCAAATAATTTGCTACGTTTTCTGCTTGTTTACGCCATATTACACAATTAATAAAGTCAGCTTCACGCTCACCTTGTTGATTGGCAAATGCGCGATTCACAGCTAACGTAAAAGTAGCTACTGCAACACCATTGGGCGTGTAACGTAAGTCAGGGTCCTTAGTTAAACGACCAACGAGGATAACACGATTCATCAATCGAACCACTCTCCCTTATATATCAATTATTTTTCTTCTTCTTTAACAACGATATGACGAAGGATGTCTTCGTTGATCTTAGCTAAACGGTCGAATTCGTTAATCGCTTCTGCGTTAGATTTCACGTTTAAGATCATGTAGAAACCTTCACGTAAGTCGTTGATTTCGTAAGCTAAACGACGCTTACCCCACTCTTTCGTGTTAATGATTTCTGCACCATTGTTTGTTAAAACACCTGCAAAACGTTCAACTAAAGCTTTTTGAGCTTCTTCTTCAACGCCAGGACGAATGATGTACATAATTTCGTACTTTCTCATTACACTTTCACCTCCTTTTGGTCTAAACGGCCCGTAATGGGCAAGGAGCAATTAATTTATAGTAATTACTCACGAGTTTAGATTATATCATAGTAAGTTATATGAATCAACTCACCAATACATAAAAAACTTGGCAAACATATAATATATTTGCCAAGCTCATATCTTTATTTTTCCTAGGAAATATTAAATTAAACGTTAAAACGGAAGTGCATAACATCTCCGTCTTTTACGATATATTCTTTTCCTTCTAAACGTACTTTTCCAGCTTCTTTTGCAGCTGTCATAGAACCGTTTGTCATTAAGTCATCGTAAGAAACTGTTTCTGCACGAATAAATCCACGCTCAAAGTCTGTATGAATAACACCAGCACATTGTGGTGCCTTCATTCCTTGTTTAAATGTCCAAGCACGTACTTCTTGAACGCCAGCTGTAAAGTAAGTAGCAAGTCCTAATAGGTCATATGCTGCACGAATTAATTGATCTAAACCAGACTCTTCAATTCCTAATTCTTCAAGGAATACTTTTTTCTCTTCTTCGTCTAATTCAGCGATTTCTGATTCGATTTTTGCACATACAACGATTACTTGAGAATTTTCATTTGCTGCAAATTCTTTTACCATTTGTACGTATTTATTTTCCGAAGGATCGATAACATCGTCTTCACTTACATTCGCTACGTATAACATTTCTTTTGTTGTAAGTAAATGAAGGCCTTTAACAATCTTCATCTGCTCTTCTGTAAATTCAACAGTACGAGCTGGTTTTCCCTCTTCAAAAGCTTCTTTTAAACGAACTAAAATTTCATGCTCATATACCGCTTCTTTATCTTTTTGTCTTGCTAATTTCGCGACACGCTCGATACGCTTATCAACAGACTCTAAGTCCGCTAAAATTAGCTCTAAATTGATTGTTTCAATATCATCAATTGGATCTACTTTCCCTGAAACGTGCGTAATATTTTCGTCTTCAAAACAACGAACAACTTGGCAAATTGCATCTACTTGACGAATGTGAGATAAGAATTTATTTCCTAAACCTTCACCTTTACTAGCACCTTTTACGATACCTGCAATATCAGTAAACTCGAATACAGTCGGAACAGTCTTTTTCGGTTCTACTAGTTCCGTTAATTTATTTAAACGCTCATCTGGTACTTCTACAATCCCTACGTTTGGATCAATTGTACAGAATGGATAGTTCGCAGATTCTGCTCCTGCTTGTGTAATTGCATTAAATAAAGTGGACTTCCCTACGTTAGGTAATCCAACAATCCCAGCCGTTAATCCCATATTTTTCACTCCTATGTCTCAATCTTTCATCATTATAGATAGTAACGAAAAAAATGACAAGTTTCCGCCAAACGAAAAAAAGTAACAGTTACCTACTGTAACTGTTACTCTCCCTCTATTCTTCGTGCTTCACAAGTATTTTTTTCACCTTACGATCAAACTCTCTTCGAGGAATCATTACTGAATGGTCACACCCCTCGCACTTAATGCGGATATCCATTCCCATACGAATAATTTTCCAACGATTCTCGCCACATGGATGGGCTTTCTTCATTTCCACAACATCATACAAGTTATATTCCTTTTGCTCCACTCTCCAAACTCCTCTCCATACTAAATTGCTTTTCCACTAACTAATTCTTCACGATTATATAAAACCATACGCGGATATGGAATTTCAATTCCATGTAAATCAAGACGATTTTTAATCTCTTTACGAAGTGCCCTTGCAATAACTGCATGTTGCATCGGTTCTACTTCAGCAATAACACGTAATATAACTTCTGATGCAGCTAATGTTTGCACACCTAATAATTGAGGCGTTGTTACCATTTTTTCGTACTTTGAAGGTAATTCTACTAATAAATCTTCAATAACCTGCTCTGCTTTCGCAATATCAGCCTCATATGAAATAGATACATCAACAAACGCTACACTATTACTAACTGAGTAGTTAGTAACTTGAATAATACTTCCATTTGGTAAAGTATGAATTTCACCTGTCCAACTCTTTACTTTCGTTGTACGAAGTCCAATTTCTAAAACGACTCCTTCAAATTGACCGATTTTAACATAATCGCCAACTGAAAACTGATCTTCTAACAAAATAAATAAACCTGTAATAACGTCTTTCACTAAACTTTGAGCACCAAATCCGACTGCTAAACCAATTACCCCAGCACCCGCTAATAAACCTGATGCATTAATATCAAACACACCTAAAATCGCAATTAGCATAATGAACATAACAACGTACGCTACAATATTTTCAAGTAATTTCGCTACTGTAACTGTACGACGCTCTGAAATTTGAATTGGAGAACGACTTCCCATACGAAACGCATTTCGTACAACCGCTCTTGCAATTCGCACAACAACCGCACCAATTATTAAAATAATGCATATTTTTAATGTCGCAACTCCAATATGAGCCCAACGATCAGCATCTAATAAATACTGTTTCATAGAATTAAACCACTTCGCTAATAAATCCATGTACCTCTACCTCTCTAGCTAAAATTTCTTTTTAGTTACCCTTATTATTGTATCAGAAGTCCCCTAATTGCTGAAAAAATTTTATGATTTTAATCCTATTTTATCCCCGATATCCAGGTATAAAATGGAACGAATATATATATACTAGTACTATTATTTCCGTTTTCATTCACATTTTGCAAAAATTACGCAATTATAACTTTCCATTTTCCTCACCATATAACATATATTGAAAATTTATTAAAAGGATGGGTGCTTCATGAATATTGGAAGTTTTCGCTTACCATTTTTTGAGAAAGAAACTCAAAACGTTATGCACCAAGATCTAGAAGCCTCTGAGATAATCAGTAATTTCTTACTTACCCATATTCCTATTAAAACTAATATACCAATCATTCTCGTTTGTATCGGAACAGATCGCTCTACAGGTGATGCCCTCGGCCCGTTAGTTGGTACAAAACTTGAACAAATAGACATCCAAAACCTCCAAGTATTCGGTACACTAGATGAGCCAGTACATGCGCTAAATTTAGAAGAGAAAATTCAGAATATACAGAAAGAAAATCCTGCTGCATTTATAATTGCTGTTGATGCATGTTTAGGAAAGTCCCAAAATATCGGATCAATCACTACTGGAAAGGGGCCTAGTAAACCTGGAGCTGCTATGAATAAGAAATTACCTGCAGTTGGTGATTTGCACATACACGGTATCGTCAATCTAAATGGGTTTATGGAGTTTTTCGTTCTTCAAAATACAAGATTAAGTTTAGTCATGAAAATGGCTGATGTAATCGCACAAAGTATAAAAGAGACGGATCAAAAATTATCCGCATTAAAAAAAGCAAACCATCTATAAATAATAAGATGGTTTGCTTTTTAATTTTTCTGTGCTAATAGTTCTAAAATACGATTTAAATCTTCTTTATTAAAAAATTCAATTTCAATTTTACCTTTTTCTTTTTTCGTCTCTTTAATTTTCACATCTGTGCCAAACTTTTCTCTTAAGAACGTTTCACGTTCTACGAAAAATATATTTCGCTCTTTTTTCACTTTTTTTGTTTCACGTGAAACGTGTTGATTAATCTCTTGGACAATTTTCTCTAATTGACGAACATTTAATCCTTCTTTTTCAATGCGTTTCAATAAGGACTTCAATTGTTCTTCATCTTTTATCGTAAGTAAAGTTCTCCCATGAGCCATTGAAAGTTGACCATTTGCAATCATATCTTGTACGAAAGAAGGTAGGCTTAATAACCTAGTATAATTTGCAATGTAAGGTCTGCTTTTACCAAGACGTTTCGCTAATTGTTCTTGCGTTACATTTAGCTCATTCATTAACATCTGGTATGCCATTGCCTCTTCCATAGGATTTAAATCTTCTCGTTGTAAGTTTTCTAACAAAGCAAATTCCATCATTTGCTGTTCAGTTAATTGTCTGACAACGGCAGGTACTTTTTCTAAACCAGCCTCTTTTGCAGCACGAAATCGTCTTTCACCTGCAACAATTTCATATCCTTTAATACTCTTCCTAGCAATTAATGGTTGTAAAATACCGTGTTCCTTAATCGAAATTGCTAATTCCTGAATCGCCTCTTTATTAAAGTGTTTACGCGGTTGATATGGATTCGGCCTTAATTCAGTTACAAGAATCTCCTGAATTGTTTCCTCTTCTTTCACATCTAAATCAGGAAAAAACACATTAATTCCTCTTCCTAATCCTTTAGCCACCTGCAATCACTTCCTCTGCTAAATCTATATATACTTCTGCTCCTCTTGATTTAGCGTCATACTGCATAATAGGTTTCCCATGACTTGGAGCCTCGCTCAAGCGTACATTACGCGGAATAATCGAGCGATATACTTTATCCCTAAAATACTTTTTCACTTCATCTATAACTTGGATTCCTAAATTTGTACGGGCATCCAACATTGTTAACAATACACCTTGAATTGCTAAATTTTTATTTAAATGTTTTTGTACAAGTCGAACTGTATTTAATAGCTGACTTAACCCTTCTAGTGCGTAATATTCACACTGTACAGGAATAATAACAGAATCTGCTGCTGTTAATGCATTAATCGTTAATAACCCTAAAGATGGGGGACAGTCGATAATAATATAGTCATATTCATCACGAACTGGCTGTAATGCTCTTTGCAAACGTACTTCCCGGGAAATAGTCGGTACCAATTCAATTTCAGCACCAGCTAATTGAATTGTAGCGGGTAGCACATCTAAGTTTTCAGTTGCGGTTTTCTGTATAACCCCTTGAACATCTGCATCTTCCACAAGAACGTTGTAAATACATTGATCTAATTCAGATTTTTCAATTCCCACACCAGTCGTTGCATTTCCTTGAGCATCAATATCTACAAGAAGGACTTTTTTACCTACTTGTGCCAATCCAGCCCCTAAATTAACAGATGTTGTTGTTTTTCCAACACCGCCTTTTTGATTAGCAATAGCAATGATTTTTCCCATGATGTCACCTACTTTCAACCTTTCTATCTTATTCTAGTAACAATTACGTTTATTGTAACATGAAATAAAACTTTTTCTTTTACGTCCTTTATTAAACTTCAAAATTTATTTCTAAACTCCTTCTTCATTTAACAAGAAAATATAGTAAAAGAGACCTCTCCAATAGGATAAGGTCTCTAGCACGTCATTATTATTTTTTCTTTGGAATTTTAATTGTAATTTGATAGTACTCATCAAATTCTTCTTCCTCAGAATTAACATTCAAACCACTTTCAGTAACCATTTGTAAAGATTGTCTAATTGTATTCATAGCAATCCTCGTATCTCGACTTACTGCTTTTTGCTTTGCCTTACGCTTCGGTTTCGCTTCCTCTAGTAGCTTCGCAATTCGTTCTTCTGTTTGCTTTACATTTAGTTGTTTCTCCACAATTTCCTGTAAAACCTTCAGTTGTAATTCCTCATTTTTTAAAGGAATGAGAGCGCGGGCGTGACGTTCTGTAATGCTTTTTTCTAATAATGCACTTTTTATTTCTTCAGGCAACTTTAACAATCGCAACTTATTTGCGATTGTAGATTGTCCTTTTCCAAGTCGTTGTGCCAATGCTTCTTGTGTTAAATTATGTAACTCAATCAGCTTTTGATATGCCACAGCTTCCTCGATTGCCGTTAGTTCCTCACGTTGCAAGTTTTCAATTAAAGCTACAGAAGCTGTCTCTGTATCATTTAAGTTCTTTATAATTGCAGGAACCTTTTCCCAACCTAACTTTGTTGCTGCGCGAAAACGTCTTTCTCCAGCAATAATCTCGTACTTATCATCCTCATATTGCCTTACAACAATCGGCTGAATAAGTCCATGTGTACGAATTGTTAATGCTAGCTCATCAATACGCGCATCATCAAAAACTGTTCTTGGTTGATAACGGTTAGGGGTAATATTTACTATTGGAATTTCTTGTATTTCTTCATATACCTTTTTATCTATCTCTTCATGGCTTTCGTCTTGTAATTCGAATTCGCTCTCTTTATCTCCAAAGCCAAATAAACGAGAAAACGTATTTTTCATACATATTCCACCACCTTTTAGGCCTATTGACTATTCTCCATAAAATGTTTCCTATGAAACATTTACGTTTTCATTTATATAATTTAATCTTACGTCTAATAAGATTTATTTTTCAATAGGTAATTTATTGGGTGTTCCCGGTTTGCGTGGATATTTCTTTGGTGTCTTGCGCTTTTTCTCGATTAATAAAATATTACGTTCACTCTCTTCAAACGGTAATTGGAACGTAGACATCTCTTTTAACTCTCCGCCTAGCACCTCTAAAGCATACTTACCATTTTCAATTTCTTCGTTTGCTGCTGCACCTTTCATTGCAATGAATGTTCCTCCAACTTTTACAAGCGGGAAACATAGCTCACTTAATACAGAAAGACGCGCAACTGCACGTGCCATTACAATATCGTATGATTCACGTACACCTTCTTTTTTCCCAAATGTTTCAGCACGATCATGACAAAATGCAACATCACTTAATTCTAACTTTTGTGCTAAGTGATTTAAGAAATTAATACGTTTTTGCAACGAATCTACAATTGTTATTTTTAAATGCGGGAAACAAATTTTTAAAGGAATACTTGGGAATCCAGCACCTGCACCAACATCGCAAATTGAGAATGGTTTTGAAAAATCATAATAAAAAGCAGCTGTAATGGAATCAAAAAAGTGTTTTAAATATACTTCTTCTTTTTCTGTAATAGCCGTTAAGTTCATTTTTTCATTCCACTCTACTAATGTTTCAAAGTAGATTTTGAACTGCTCTAACTGTCTAGAAGAGAGGGTGATTCCCTTCTCTTCTAGCATAGATTGAAATTGTTCTATGTTCATCTAGCAATATCTCCTTACTATTTATTGGTTCGATACGCGTGCAATTTTTCCTTGTTCTATATACACAAGTAAAATGGAAATATCCGCTGGATTTACGCCAGAAATACGTGAAGCCTGCCCCATTGAAAGTGGACGAACATCTTTCAATTTCTGTCTAGCTTCTGAAGCAATGCTAGAAATCGCATCATAATCAATATCTACAGGGATTTTTTTATTCTCCATTTTCTTCATACGCTCTACTTGCTGTAAAGATTTTTCAATATATCCTTCATACTTAATCTGAATTTCAACTTGTGCTTTAACTTCATCACTTAATTCTACTTCACTTGGTACTAAAAGATGAATATGCTCATATGTCATCTCTGGACGACGTAATAAGTCACTTGCACGTATTCCATCTTTCAATTCACTTCCGCCAATATTGCGAATTAATTCTTGAACTTCAGGACGTGGTTTAATAATAATGCTGCTTAAACGTTCCTTTTCCTGTTCAATTTGTAATTTTTTATTTGTAAATCGCTCATAGCGCTCTTCTTTAATTAATCCAATTTTACGACCAACTTCAGTTAAACGAAGATCAGCATTATCGTGGCGTAATAATAGACGGTATTCTGCACGAGACGTTAATAAACGATATGGTTCATTTGTACCTTTCGTTACAAGATCATCAATTAAGACACCAATATAAGCATCCTCGCGACCTAAAACAACTTCTTCTTTACCTAAAGAGCGGCATGCTGCATTAATTCCAGCCATAAGCCCTTGTCCGGCCGCCTCTTCGTAACCAGAAGTTCCATTAATTTGTCCTGCTGTATATAAATTTTTAATCTTTTTCGTTTCAAGTGTTGGCCATAGTTGTGTTGGCACAATTGCATCATATTCAATTGCATAACCTGTACGCATCATTTCAACATTTTCTAGGCCTGGAATTGTTCTAAGCATGTCACGTTGTACATCTTCTGGTAAGCTTGTGGATAAACCTTGTACATATACTTCTTGTGTATTACGCCCTTCTGGCTCTAAGAAAATTTGATGACGCGGTTTATCATTAAATCTTACTACTTTGTCTTCAATAGAAGGACAGTATCTAGGACCTGTTCCTTTAATCATACCAGAATACATAGCTGAACGATGTAAATTTTCATCTATTAAACGGTGTGTTTCTGTACTTGTATATGTCAACCAACATGGAATTTGATCCATAATAAATTTCGTTGTTTCAAAAGAGAACGCACGTGGCTTATCATCACCTGGTTGAATTTCTGTTTTACTGTAGTCAATTGTATTACTGTTTACACGAGGAGGTGTCCCTGTTTTAAATCTTACAAGATCAAATCCAAGCTCCTCTAAATGCTCAGATAATGTAATAGACGGTTGCTGGTTATTTGGACCGCTTGAATATTTTAAGTCGCCCATGATAATCTCGCCACGTAAAAATGTTCCAGTTGTAATTACAACTGTTTTTGCTGTATATTCTGCACCAGCTTGTGTAACTACCCCTTTACATACACCTTCTTCAACAATTAAACGCTCTACCATTCCTTGGAACAACGTTAAGTTTGGTGTTTCTTCAATTGTTTTCTTTAATTCATGTTGGTAAGAGAATTTATCAGCTTGCGCTCGAAGTGCACGTACGGCTGGTCCCTTACCTGTATTTAGCATACGCATTTGAATATGAGTTTTATCAATATTACGTCCCATTTCTCCGCCTAATGCATCAATTTCACGAACAACAATCCCTTTTGCTGGTCCACCAACAGAAGGGTTACATGGCATGAATGCTACCATATCCAAGTTAATTGTTAACATTAATGTTTTTGAGCCCATTCGTGCTGCCGCAAGACCAGCTTCACATCCTGCATGACCTGCACCGATTACTATGACATCGTATGAACCGGCATTGTATCCCATTGTTTATTCCTCCTAATAATCTCTATCTTTCTACAACTTCACTATATTATTTTCCTAAACAAAATTGAGAGAACAACTGGTCAATTAAGCTTTCATGCACTGTGTCCCCAGTAATTTCACCAAGTATTTCCCACGTTCTTGTTAAATCAATTTGTACCATATCAATTGGTACACCATTTTCAATCGCCTCAACTGCATCACCGATTGTTTTTCCTGCTTGTGTTAATAATCCAATATGTCTCGCATTAGAAACATATGTCATATCTGCAGAATCGATTGTTCCTTCAAAGAATAAATCAGCTATTGCCTTTTCGAGTTCATCTATTCCTTGTTCTTCAATTAAGGATGTTGTAATAACACGATTTCCCGCGGCTAACTCTGTAACACGTTCCATATCAATCGCTTGCGGTAAATCAGTCTTATTCACAATAACAATAAAGTCTTTTCCTTGTACCGCACGGAATAGATCTTCATCCTCATTTGTTAAAGCCTCGCTATAGTTGACAACAACTAATACTAAATCCGCTTGGCTCATCATTTCTTTTGAACGTTCCACACCAATTCGTTCAACAACATCTTCTGTCTCCCGAATACCGGCTGTATCTATAAGTTTAAGAGGTACACCACGCACGTTAACGTACTCTTCAATAACATCACGAGTTGTTCCTGCAATATCAGTTACAATTGCCTTTTTCTCCTGAACAAGACTATTTAATAACGATGATTTCCCAACGTTAGGTCTACCGATAATTGCTGTAGCAATACCCTCCCGTAAAATTTTCCCTTGTTTTGATGTTTCTAATATTTTTTCGATTTCCGAACGAACATGCGTCGCTTTCTCAATTAAAATATTATGTGTCATCTCTTCTACATCATCGTATTCTGGATAATCTATATTTACCTCAACATGAGCTAATGTTTCTAATATTTCTTGACGCAAAAGACCAATTAATTTAGATAATCGCCCTTCCATTTGATTAATTGCTACATTCATCGCACGATCTGTTTTTGCTCGAATCAAATCCATAACAGCTTCTGCTTGTGATAAATCGATACGTCCATTTAAAAAAGCACGTTTTGTAAATTCGCCCGGTTCTGCCAATCGTACTCCTTGTGCTAGAATAAGTTGCAATACTTTATTTACTGAAACAAGTCCACCGTGACAGTTAATTTCCACTATATTTTCACGTGTAAAAGTCCTTGGTGCGCGCATAATAGACACCATAACTTCTTCAATAACTTGATTTGTATCTAAATCAACAATATGACCATAATGAATAGTGTGAGAAGGAACCTCTGTTAAATCCTTCCCCTTAAAAATACGATTAACTTTCTCAACCGCATCATCCCCACTTACTCGAACAATGGCAATTGCACCCTCTCCAAGCGCTGTGGAAATCGCAGCAATTGTATCAAATTCCATGTCCTTTCACCTCACTTGCTTATTTATCTCTATTTCAACATGATTATTTCTTTCACTAAATTATTAGGATACCATAACGAACCTATCTACAAAAGAAGAATAACTCATTTTATTATATCCCCATGTAAAAAACACTAAACTTATTCACAGTGGATAAGTTTAGTGTTTTTTAGTTATCCACATCTATTTTTCGCTCAAAAAAACCGGCACTCATTTGAGCAACCGGTCATTTAGGAGATATTACAACATGCCGATGTGGTTCATTTCCTTCAGAAGTTGTATTGATACCTTGATGATTTGATAATGCCTGATGAATAATTTTTCGTTCAAAAGATGGCATCGGTTCTAAAATAACTCTTTTTTTCGTATTAAATACTTGTTTCGCTAATCGATAAGAAAGTGATTCTAACGTACTTTTTCTTTTACTACGATAATTTTCAGCATCTAGTGTAATACCGATATACTGCTTCGTGTTACGATTCGCGACAAGTTTTGTTAAATACTGTAAAGAGTTCAATGTATTACCTCTTTTCCCAATTAAAACACCTACATTATCACCAGAAATTGTAAATTCAATTTCGCGTCCTTTTACAATTTTACTAATCTCAACTTCCACACCCATATCGTGAATAACATTTCTTAAATATTCTTCACATTCTTGAATTGGATCTTTCTTCAATACAACTTCTACTACTGCAGGACGATTCCCAAATAAACCTAAGAATCCTCTTTTACCCTCATCGACAATATTTATATCTACTCGATCTTTTGATGTATTTAATTGCCTTAAAGCATCCTCTACTGCCAGCTCGACTGTTTGTCCTTTAGCAGTAATTACACTCACTTGCTTGAGCCTCCAGCTTTGCTAGCCTTAATTTCTGGCCCTTTGATAAAGTACATTTGAGCAATACCAAAGATATTACCAACAACCCAGTAAAGTGATAATGCGGCTGGGAAGTTAATTGCAAAGATTAAAATCATAATCGGCATAAGCCAAAGCATCATTGCCATTTGCGGATTTTGACCAGCTGTTCCTGCCATTGCAAGCTTTTGCTGAATAAATGTCGTAATTGCTGCAACGACCGGTAAGATATAGAACGGGTCTGCATGTCCTAAATCGAACCATAAGAAACTATGTTGTTTAATTTCAGCTGTTCTCATAATTGCATGATAAAAAGCGAACAGAATTGGCATTTGAATAAAGATTGGTAAACAACCAGCTAATGGATTTACACCATTTTTTTGATATAACTGCATCATTTCTTGCTGCAGTTTTTGCTGTGTCGCTTGATCTTTAGAGCTATATTTCTCTTTTAACTTCACCATTTCCGGTTGTAACGCTTGCATCGCTTTCGTACTCTTCGTTTGTTTAATCATTAGTGGTAATAACGCAAAACGAATGATAAGAGTTGTAATAACAATTGCTAAACCATAATTACTGTTAAATAAGTCGGCAAAATACGTGATTAACTGAGAAAGCGGATATACGAAATATTCATTCCAAATCCCAGTACTTTTCGATGTAATCGGCTGACCCGTTTCACTACAACCGGTGGCAATCGCCATTAATGCAACGACCATGGCTAGTAAACCTAATTTCTTTTTCAAAGCCTACTCCTCCTTGTATCGGTATGTATATAGTGTAATTCATTTCCTTACGCTACTTTTTTATTCTTTTCATACCAGAGCGTTTAAAGACATGAATTAAGCTTTTCTTTACTTCTTCATATGTCATCTCTGCACAAGGCTTCCTTGCTATTATAACAAAATCTTTTCCAGAAGCTATCTCATCTTTTAACTCTGTAATAGCCTGACGGACCATGCGCTTAATTCGATTACGAACTACTGCATTTCCTATTTTCTTGCTAACAGAAAGGCCGATGCGAAAGTTTGGCTGTTCTTCTTTATCTAATTGGTATACAACAAACTGACGATTCGCATTTGATTTTCCTTTTTGAAAAACCGCCTGGAATTCATCATTCTTCTTTATACGATGTTTTTTCTTCATATCAATTGACACTCCTGTATTTCATCAGCGGAAATTCACTATTATTAGAAAAAAAGACCACTGAACGATCAGTGGTCTACGCAGATAATACTTTTCTTCCTTTACGACGACGAGCTGCTAGCACTTTACGTCCGTTCGCTGTGCTCATACGGCTGCGGAAACCATGTACTTTGCTGCGCTTACGTTTATTTGGTTGGTAAGTTCTTTTCATTATATGACACCTCCCTGAGGAATATCTGTTAAAGACAGTCCTACAAATTATAGTTAATCAACTAGGAAAATGTCAATGGTTCTAGAAATTTTCATCAAATATTCATTTTGAACCTATTCACATACTTTTTCACAGCATCTATATTTCCTTGTGGATAAATGTTTTTTTACGTTTTTTATATCCACAAACTTTTTTCACACTTTTACACAGTATATCGTGTTGTGGACAAGTTTATTCCACAAGGTATTGATTTTGTGGATAACTTTCTTAAATTCATTGCTATAGCCACTTTTTTTTGATATTATAGTTGTGTTTTCACTTTGAATAAGTTTTTCACACCTTTATCTTATCCACAATTTGTGCATAACATGTGGACAGTTTTAATCACATGTGGGTAAATAGTTGTCCACATTTGCTTTTTTTGTCGAAAACCCTATCTCATATACAAACGACGTTTTTAGGTTTAAAAATACGTTTCGTATAAATATACATTTTATATTTATTGGGTTGTACATTTGTTGCGCAACCTTATTCTTTTACCATCTTAGTAAAGGAGGGACACCTTTGGAAAATATCTCTGATTTATGGAATAGTGCCTTAAAAGAATTAGAAAAAAAGGTAAGCAAGCCTAGTTATGAGACATGGTTAAAATCAACAACGGCTCATAACTTGAAGAAAGACGTATTAACGATTACAGCTCCAAATGAATTTGCTCGTGACTGGCTAGAATCTCATTACTCAGAACTAATTTCAGAAACACTATACGATTTAACAGGGGCAAAATTAGCAATTCGCTTTATTATTCCCCAAAGTCAAGCTGAAGAGGACATTGATCTTCCTCCAGTTAAGCGGAATCCTGCACAAGATGATTCAGCTCATTTACCACAGAGCATGTTAAATCCAAAATATACATTTGATACATTTGTTATCGGTTCTGGTAACCGTTTTGCCCATGCAGCTTCATTAGCTGTAGCCGAGGCGCCAGCTAAAGCGTATAATCCACTCTTTATTTACGGGGGAGTTGGGCTTGGAAAGACGCATTTAATGCACGCGATTGGTCATTATGTAATTGAACATAATCCAAATGCAAAAGTTGTATATTTATCATCAGAAAAATTCACGAATGAATTTATTAACTCTATTCGTGATAATAAAGCTGTTGATTTTCGTAATAAATATCGCAACGTAGATGTTTTATTGATAGATGATATTCAATTTCTTGCTGGAAAAGAACAAACTCAAGAAGAGTTTTTCCATACATTTAATGCATTACACGAAGAAAGTAAACAAATTGTAATTTCTAGTGATCGACCACCAAAAGAAATTCCGACTTTAGAAGATCGTCTTCGTTCCCGCTTTGAATGGGGACTTATTACAGATATTACGCCACCAGATTTAGAAACACGAATTGCGATTTTACGCAAAAAAGCAAAAGCTGAAGGGCTTGATATACCAAATGAAGTTATGCTTTATATCGCAAATCAAATTGATTCAAATATTCGTGAATTAGAAGGTGCACTTATCCGAGTTGTAGCTTATTCATCTTTAATTAATAAAGATATTAATGCTGATTTAGCAGCTGAAGCACTTAAAGATATTATTCCAAATTCTAAGCCGAAAATTATCTCTATTTATGATATTCAAAAAGCTGTCGGGGATGTTTATCAAGTGAAATTAGAAGATTTTAAAGCGAAAAAACGTACAAAATCAGTTGCGTTTCCTCGCCAAATTGCAATGTATTTATCGCGCGAGCTTACAGATTCCTCTTTACCAAAAATAGGTGAAGAATTTGGTGGACGTGATCATACAACAGTTATCCATGCCCATGAAAAAATCTCTAAACTACTAAAAACCGATACGCAATTACAAAAGCAAGTTGAAGAAATTAATGGTATTTTAAAGTAGTAGCTGAATAGTGTGAATAACTTACCTTGTTTTACGCACAGTCTATCCACATGTAGATAGACTGTTTTTACATCCTTTATAGAGGTTATCCACATATCCACAAGCCCTATTACTACTATTTTTTTATCTTTATTAATTAAATAAAATCTTATACTTACCGGAGGTTTTTCTTTATGCGTTTTACAATACAAAAAGACTATCTTGTAAGAGGTGTACAAGATGTAATGAAGGCAGTTTCTTCTCGTACAACAATCCCCATCCTTACGGGAATTAAAGTTGTAGCTACTGAAGAAGGGGTTACATTAACAGGAAGCGATGCTGATATTTCTATTGAATCGTTTATTCCAGTCGAAGAAGATGGAAAAGAAATCGTAGAAATAGCTCAATCAGGAAGCATTGTTTTACAAGCAAAATATTTTAGTGAGATTGTAAAAAAACTACCTAAAGACACTGTCGAAATTTCTGTGGAAAATCATTTTATGACAAAAATAAAATCTGGAAAATCAGAGTTTAACTTAAATGGTTTAGATTCTGCAGAATATCCGTTACTGCCACAGATTGAAGAACATCATGTATTTAAAATACCAACAGATTTACTTAAACATATGATCAGACAAACTGTATTTGCAGTTTCTACTTCTGAAACAAGACCGATCTTGACAGGTGTAAACTGGAAGGTATATAACAGCGAGTTAACTTGTATTGCAACAGATAGTCATAGACTGGCACTTAGAAAAGCAAAAATTGAAGGACATAATATTGCAAATGAGTTCCAAGCTAATGTTGTTATTCCAGGTAAGAGCTTAAATGAATTAAGTAAAATTTTAGATGAGTCTGAAGAAATGGTAGATATCGTTATTACGGAGTATCAAGTATTATTCCGTACAAAACATTTATTATTCTTCTCAAGATTGTTAGAAGGAAATTATCCTGATACGACACGTTTAATTCCGGCAGAGAGTAAAACGGATATTTTTGTGAATACAAAAGAATTCCTACAAGCAATTGATCGTGCTTCACTATTAGCAAGAGATGGCCGCAATAACGTTGTTAAATTATCAACTTTAGAGCAAGAAATGCTAGAGATTTCTTCGAATTCACCAGAAATCGGAAAAGTTGTCGAAGAAGTACAATGCGAAAAAGTAGATGGAGAAGAGTTAAAAATATCTTTTAGTGCAAAATATATGATGGATGCATTAAAAGCTTTGGATAGTACAGAGATTAAAGTTAGCTTTACTGGGGCAATGAGACCGTTCTTAATTCGTACAGTAAATGATGATTCAATTATTCAATTAATTTTACCGGTTCGTACTTACTAGGTAAGGAATAAGGGTTGCTAGTTTAAAGATGCTAGTGGCCCTTATTTGATTTTTGGGTATTACTTTCCTAATGCTAGTTTATTTAGTACAATGAAAGAATGAACACTTTCAGAAAGTGAGCGATTTTATGAAACGTATTAAAATTTCAACAGAGTATATTACACTAGGACAATTTTTAAAGTTAGCTGATGTAATTGATACAGGTGGCGCTGTAAAATGGTTTTTACAAGAATATGAAGTGTACGTGAACAACGAACTTGAAAATAGAAGAGGTCGCAAACTATATGCGAATGATGTTATTGAAATTCCAGGAAGCGGAACTTTCCAAGTTCAGGCATAAAGGGGGAGCCCTTTGTTTATTTCAGAAATACAATTAAAAAACTATCGCAATTATGAAAAATTAGAGCTTTCCTTTGAAGATAAGGTAAATGTAATTATCGGCGAAAATGCACAAGGGAAAACTAACTTGATGGAAGCTATTTATGTTTTAGCGATGGCGAAATCTCATAGAACCTCTAATGATCGCGAACTTATCCGCTGGGATGAAGATTTTGGTCAAATAAAAGGGAAATTACAAAAAAGAAACAGTTCTTTGTCCTTGGAATTAAATATTTCGAAAAAAGGTAAAAAGGCAAAATTAAATCAACTTGAACAACGAAAGTTAAGTCAATATATTGGCGTGATGAATGTTGTCATGTTTGCCCCAGAAGATTTAAATCTTGTAAAAGGAAGCCCTCAAGTAAGAAGACGCTTTTTAGATATGGAATTAGGACAAATAGCTCCTGTATATTTGTATGAATTAAGTCAATATCAAAAGGTGCTCACGCAACGAAATCATTTGTTGAAAAAAATGCAAGGGAATAGTAAGAATGAGGAAACGATGTTGGATGTATTTACACTTCAACTAATTGAGCATGGTGCGAAGATACTGCAAAAACGTTTTGAATTTTTGCATTTGCTACAGGAATGGGCAGCTCCAATTCATCGAGGTATAAGCCGTGGATTAGAAGAGTTAGAAATTGTCTATAAACCAAGTGTAGATGTATCAGAATCAATGGATTTGTCGAAAATAAAAGAAGTATACTATGAAAGTTTTCAATCTGTGAAACAACGTGAAATTTTCCGTGGTACGACTTTAATTGGTCCTCATCGTGATGATTTACAATTCTTCGTTAATAGTAAAAATGTTCAAGTCTTTGGTTCGCAAGGACAACAACGAACGACCGCACTATCCCTAAAATTAGCTGAAATTGAATTGATTTATTCAGAGGTTAAAGAATATCCAATCCTTTTGTTGGATGATGTTTTATCAGAATTAGATGATTATCGTCAATCACATCTTTTAAATACAATTCAAGGAAAAGTGCAAACATTTGTTACAACGACGAGTGTCGACGGAATTGAACACGAAACATTAAAAGAAGCGAAAACAATTCATGTAACGAACGGCACTGTAGATTGTGAAATAGATAGGGAATAACCCCTGTTTAAATGAAAAAGTAGGTGATCTTTGTGTCAATGGAACAAAAGCAAATGCAAGAAAATGCATATGATGAAAGTCAGATACAGGTGCTTGAAGGACTAGAGGCAGTTCGGAAACGCCCTGGTATGTATATTGGATCTACAAGTGGAAAAGGGCTTCACCATCTTGTGTGGGAAATCGTAGATAATAGTATTGATGAAGCACTTGCAGGTTATTGTGATGAAATTAATGTTAGTATCGAAGAAGATAATAGTATTCGTGTAACGGATAATGGGCGTGGTATTCCGGTTGGTATACAAGAAAAAATGGGACGTCCAGCTGTAGAAGTTATTATGACTGTTCTCCACGCCGGTGGTAAATTTGGCGGTGGCGGTTATAAAGTTTCTGGTGGTTTACATGGTGTTGGGGCATCGGTTGTAAATGCTCTATCAACAGAATTAGAAGTATTTGTACATCGTGAAGGTAAAATCCATTACCAAAAATACGAAAGAGGTATTCCGGTTGCGGATTTAAAAGTCATTGGTGACACAGATCAAACAGGAACAATAACTCGATTTAAACCAGATCCGGAAATTTTCCAAGAAACAACAGTATACGATTTTGATACGTTAGCAACTCGTATGCGTGAATTAGCGTTTTTAAATCGTAATATTAAATTAACAATTGAAGATAAACGTGAACATAAGCAAAAGAAAGAATTCCATTACGAAGGTGGAATTAAATCATACGTTGAGCATTTAAATCGCTCAAAACAACCGATTCATGAAGAGCCTGTGTACGTAGAAGGTTCAAAAGATGGTATTCAGGTTGAGGTTTCTCTTCAATATAACGAGGGATACACAAATAATATTTACTCATTTACGAATAACATCCATACGTATGAAGGTGGTACACATGAGGTAGGTTTTAAAACAGCTTTAACTCGTGTAATCAACGACTATGGTCGTAAAAATAGCATTTTAAAAGATGCGGACAGTAATTTAACTGGTGAGGATGTTCGTGAAGGTTTAACAGCAATTGTATCAATCAAGCATCCAAATCCACAATTTGAAGGACAAACGAAGACAAAACTTGGGAATAGTGAAGCGAGAACAATTACAGAGTCTGTATTCTCAGAGGCGTTTGAAAAGTTCTTACTAGAAAATCCTAATGTAGCGCGAAAAATTGTAGAAAAAGGTACGATGGCTGCACGTGCACGTGTAGCTGCGAAAAAAGCGCGTGAATTGACACGTCGAAAGAGTGCGTTAGAAGTTTCAAGTTTACCTGGTAAATTAGCTGATTGCTCTTCGAAAGATCCAGCAATTAGTGAAATTTACATCGTAGAGGGTGACTCTGCGGGTGGATCTGCAAAACAAGGACGCGATCGTCATTTCCAAGCAATTTTACCGCTGAAGGGTAAAATTATTAATGTGGAAAAGGCACGCTTAGATAAGATTTTATCAAATGATGAAGTTCGTACAATTATTACGGCGATCGGTACAAATATTGGTGGAGACTTCGATATTGAAAAAGCACGCTATCATAAAGTTATTATTATGACCGATGCCGATGTTGATGGTGCACATATTCGTACCCTATTATTAACGTTCTTCTATCGTTATATGCGTCAAATAATTGAGTGTGGTTATATCTATATTGCACAGCCGCCGTTGTTTAAAATACAACAAGGTAAAAAAATTCAATATGCTTACAACGATAAGGAACTTGAAAAAATCTTAGCAGAATTACCGGCCCAACCTAAGCCAGGGATTCAGCGTTATAAAGGTCTAGGGGAAATGAATCCAACTCAGCTATGGGAGACGACAATGGACCCAGAAGTACGTTCATTACTTCAAGTTTCCCTTCAAGATGCAATTGAAGCAGACGAAACATTTGAAATTTTAATGGGAGATAAAGTAGAGCCACGTCGTAACTTTATCCAAGAGAATGCAAAATACGTGAAGAACCTTGATATTTAAATGAGTAATGACAGGAATCTAAGTATTCCTGTCTTCTACATATAAATCAATGTATGTGTAACGGAAATGTAAGAGGAGGTGCTCGTTGATGTCAGACAATCAACAACAAGCACGAATTCGAGAAATTAATATTAGTCATGAAATGCGTACCTCATTTTTAGATTACGCAATGAGTGTTATCGTATCTCGTGCATTACCAGATGTTCGTGATGGATTAAAACCTGTGCATCGTAGGGTTTTATATGCGATGAATGATTTAGGAATTACAGCTGATAAAGCGTATAAGAAATCAGCACGTATTGTCGGTGAAGTAATCGGTAAGTATCACCCTCATGGTGATTCAGCCGTTTATGAAACAATGGTACGTATGGCGCAAGATTTTAGTCAACGTTATATGCTTGTAGATGGGCATGGTAACTTCGGTTCTGTAGATGGAGATTCAGCAGCGGCAATGCGTTATACAGAGGCAAGAATGTCTAAGATTTCTATGGAATTAATACGTGATATTTCAAAAAATACAATTGATTATCAAGATAACTATGATGGTTCCGAAAGAGAACCGATAGTACTACCAGCGCGTTTCCCTAATTTATTAGTAAACGGTACAACAGGTATTGCTGTTGGTATGGCAACAAATATACCGCCGCATCAGCTTGGCGAAGTAATTGATGGTGTGCTGGCATTAAGTCATAATCCTGATATTACTATCGCGGAATTAATGGAATATATTCCCGGTCCAGACTTTCCGACGGCAGGTTTAATTTTAGGAAGAAGTGGAATTCGAAGAGCTTATGAAACAGGTCGCGGTTCCATTATGCTTCGTGCTAAGGTTGAAATTGAAGAGAAGTCAAACGGTAAACAATCTATTATCGTAACTGAACTACCTTATCAAGTTAATAAGGCACGATTAATTGAAAAAATCGCAGAATTAGTTCGCGATAAGAAAATTGAAGGTATTACAGATTTACGTGATGAATCAGATCGTAATGGTATGCGTATTGTCATGGAAGTACGTCGTGATGCTAATGCAAACGTACTATTAAACAATCTATATAAACATACAGCGCTTCAAACAAGTTTCGGTATTAATATGTTGTCTCTTGTAAATGGGGAGCCACAAGTACTAAATTTAAAACAAAATCTATATCATTATTTAGAGCATCAGAAGGTAGTAATTCGTAGACGTACTGCTTATGAATTAGAAAAAGCAGAAGCACGTGCTCATATTTTAGAAGGATTACGAATTGCTTTAGATCATCTTGATGAAGTTATTACGTTAATTCGTAGTTCAAAAACGGCAGATATTGCCAAGCAAGGCTTAATGGAACGTTTTGGTTTAAGTGAGAAACAAGCGCAAGCGATTTTAGATATGCGTCTGCAACGTTTAACTGGATTAGAACGTGAAAAAATTGAGCAAGAATATCAAGACTTAATGAAGTTAATTGCTGAATTAAAAGCGATTTTAGCAGATGAAGAAAAAGTTCTTGAGATTATTCGTGAAGAATTAACAGAAGTAAAAGAGCGTTTCAATGATAAGAGACGAACAGAAATTACAATTGGCGGTATGGAATTTATTGAAGATGAAGATTTAATTCCTGAACAAAACATTGCGATTACGTTAACTCATAACGGTTATATTAAGAGGTTACCAGCTTCTACGTACAAAACACAGAACCGTGGGGGACGTGGTGTGCAAGGAATGGGTACAAATGATGATGACTTTGTTGAACATTTATTAACAACGTCTACTCATGATCATATTTTATTCTTTACAAACAAGGGTAAAGTATACCGTACGAAAGGATATGAAATTCCAGAGTATAGTCGTACTGCAAAAGGACTACCAATTATTAACCTATTAGGGGTAGATAAGGGTGAGTGGATTAACGCTATTATTCCAATTCGTGAATTTGGTGACGATCAGTTCTTATTCTTTACGACAAAACAAGGGGTTTCTAAGAGAACGCCACTTTCATCATTTGCAAATATACGTACAAATGGTTTAATTGCAATTTCTCTTCGTGAAGAGGATGAGGTAATATCTGTACGTTTAACATCGGGTGATAAGGATATTATTGTCGGGACAAGTAACGGTATGCTAATTCGTTTCAATGAACAAGATGTTCGTTCTATGGGACGTAATGCTGCAGGTGTTAAAGCTATTACGTTGGGCGATGAAGACCAAGTTGTAGGTATGGAAATTGTCGAAGAGGATGTAAATGTTCTAATTGTAACGAAAAATGGTTACGGAAAGCGTACACCGATTGATGAATACCGTCTGCAAAGTCGCGGTGGTAAAGGTCTGAAAACTTGTAACATTACAGATAAGAACGGTAAATTAGTAGCTGTTAAATCTGTTACAGGTGAAGAAGATATTATGTTAATTACAGCGGCAGGCGTTATTATTCGTATGCCAGTTGATCAAATCTCTCAAATGGGACGTAATACACAAGGTGTTCGTCTAATTCGATTAGAGGAAGACCAAGAGGTAGCGACGGTAGCAAAAGCACAAAAAGATGAAGAGGAAGAAACGAGTGAAGAGGTTTCTTCAGAAGAATAAGAGAGGGGATTTTCCCTCTCTTTATTTTTTTATAATAATACTTGCATAGGGAAGAGAAAGCCTATATAATAGGCAGAGTCAGCAAATGAGAGATACAACTTATCGAAAAAACTTGTTGACGAAAATAATATACTATGATATATTATAAAAGTCGCTGAAACGCGATATTGAACTTTGAAAACTAAACGAAACAAACAACGTGAAACGTCAATTTTTATTTTAGATGCTAGACAAACTAACTTTATTGGAGAGTTTGATCCTGGCTCAGGATGAAC
>NZ_JAKUGE010000052.1:0-40384 GCF_022663795.1 Bacillus cereus group sp. BfR-BA-01349 | reverse complement strand
CAAAACTAAAAGGATTGTCCCCTGTGCAATACAGAGTTCAATCCTTAGTAGCTGCTTAATATATTTGTCTAATTTTTTGGGTTCAGTTCAGTAATGGTGGTCTTTTTTATATTGGTGAGATTGTACTAGTATAATAAAATAGGATTAACTGTTTATTGTGAGTTTGATTGGTTATCCCTTCTTTCCATTTGGAAGGAAAGGGGTAATATACCTATGGAGTTTTTGTTTGAGCTTCTAAAAGAATTTGTGAAAGCCATTGTAGGTGAAGTGTCTGCGTATGTTTTTAGGAAACAAATTTTAGAAAAAGATAACAAAAAACCCACCCTTTTGCTTCCTCGTCGCCGTCGGAAGCAAAAGGGTGGGTTTCGTAAAAAATAAATGATCACGTTATATCCCTAATTGATTGTAAATTGATTTGAATACGTGAATTCACCACGATATTTAATTGCAGCGACATAAGTACCGCTTGTATAGCTATCTGTGATAGGGGTTTGCCAAATTTCTGTTCCAGGAATAAATTCTGGTTCTATTGTTTGGAATCGTTCTAGGGTACCATTTGTGTGGATTTTAAAAATTTTCATTTGCGCACCAAAATGTTCTCTACCAAAGTGCTGTGTTAAGTAAAATGTATCACCAGTTATTAAATTCCCAATCTTCCAATCTGGTTGATATGTACTTTCCTCTGAATTTTGTAAATCCACAATGGTTTTAAATCCCCAATCATCATTAAGTGGATCTGAGTAAGCTGCAGCTGCTTGTGAGGTAGGTTTACTCATTTCTATTGCAGTAAAACCGCTAAAAGTTAATGCCCCAATTAATGCTAATTTTCCTAACTTCATTATTGTTTCCCCCCTATTAATTTTTGTAATTTTTAAAACCAGAAATCATACACACATAATAATATAATCTACTGTATTATATTTCAAATATTTTCTAATAAACTCCATAAATAAAAAGGCACCCCAAAGGTTCCTTCCTCCGATTTGAATCACTTTAATTCTAAGAATATGTATTGGACTCCCATTCAAGTATTATTTTTCCCAATGAACAATTGGAATATTTTAGGTTTTTCACTATTTTTATGTTAAGATATTTTGGTTGATATTCATCTTATTTTAGGAGGTTGGAAGATCTGTTACATGCTTTTCATATGGATTTTAGCTTCTATACAGAAAATATAAAAGTTTTAGGGTTATTAGGGAATTCTACTCGCTTATCAATTGTTTGTAAATTGATTACATATAGATCGTTGTCAATTTTTGATTTAAGTAAGCAAACAAGAATTACAGAGGATTTGATTGTACAACATTTGCGTAAATTAGCCTTTGGAAATATTGTAATTAGTGAACGTATAGGGAAAAGACTTCATTTTAAAATAAAAGATAATAAAACAATGGAGATTATTAGGGTTACAAAGTTAATTTTAATTACTTTCGATATAAATGCTTTTGCTATAACTTAATTGTGTAAAATCACAAGTAGTTCACCTACGGAAATAGGTGGGCTTGAAATTCATAAAAAAAGACACCTAAAGGTGCCTTCTGCCGACTTGAACTATCTTAATTTTAATAATATGTATTGGATTCTGTCCCAAATATTATTGTGCCATGTTAAGTTATTGTATTTTATTTTTGCACCAGAACTGTTTTCTTTTCATAGGGTAATTTGTCCAATTAAAAACTACTTCCACTACAAAGATCAACTCTTTAATAGAGTTGATCTTTTTTAATTTTGAATATTTTAATTTTTAATAACAATACAATCCTATATTATGTTAACATATAAGTATATCCCAATATTACCAATAATTATTAAATTTTCCACAGTAATATTTGTTACTAGAAACTTCTATTTCACTGCTTTTTTCGCTGTTGTTCTCTCATAAAATAATAATAAAACCTCTTAACTTATTTGAAAGGCGTTATTATTTCAACTAACATTTAAATCTTAAAATACCCTTTCTTGATCCCGCAAAAATAATAAAGATGAATATATGAACAATGAATTAAAAACAATTATTATAAACTGAAAATTTACTTTTTATTTACAAAAAAATGAGGATATGGTAAATTTAAATTGTAAGATTTTCCATTAGTGTAAAACCTTAACGAAATATAAACTGATAGAAATGGGGAATTAGTATGAAAAAAGCTATTATCGGTGCAATTGCTGCAGGTGTTTTAGTAGTTCCAGCTTCAATGAATGTATTTGCCGCAGAAAAAACAGTTGGAAAGTCCGAAATTGTGACAGCGGATAGCACAATAACTGAAGGATTTGTAGCAGATGAAAACAATTCTGGCAATAAACCTCAGTTATACGCAGGTGTAACGTCTGGTAAAGCAGACGGTGGGTATTGGATTAGAGGAAAAAGAGATGGAAACGTTATTTCCGAATATAAACATTATACAAAACAAGGTAGAGCAACAGTTACAAATGGAAAAGGCGTCTACAATGATGGAAAATGGCAGAAGAAAGATGTATTTAGCAAAGCAAAAGCTACATGGACATCTAGTGGTACAAATAAAGCGAATTACGATAATAAATAATATTCAAAAACAAGAGAAGTTTAAAAACTTCTCTTGTTTTTGAATATAGATAATTAGTGATATTAGATTTTTCTAAGAGGTGTTTGCATGAAAAAAATCATTTTTATTTTAATGGCAGCAACGCTGGCATTAACTGCATTTTTATCTTTAAATATTTTTAAAGAATATAAAACACAACAGTTATTCTATAAAAATACAACTAGTATTACTTTAAATTTTGAAGAAGAGAAAAGTTACACTAAGAATTACATTGAATTTTTACAAAGTTTAGCAAAGAAATATAATGTGAATATTTCAAAATACATATACCCGGGAGAAAATGATTTACATATTTTTACAACTGATACTGGTTTAAATAACCATATCAAGTTAAAATCAGGGAAGTTTCCAGAAGTAAATTCAAACAAATTTATAAGTACTTCTGAAATTGAGAGCACAGATCAAATTGGTATTATAAAAAGAATAGATTCGAAAACTAAAATAACTATCCAACCTTTAAGTGCAGATGAAAATTTTGATGGAAGTGGTATGTACTATATCTCGACTCAAGATAAAGAAAAAATAAATGCCATGTTAAAAGAACTAAATGAAAATGTAGCTAAAACAGAAATTTTTGGCGAAAATAAAGCCAATTTTATATATTTACTTGAGAGCAATGGGTTTCAAATATTTTGTATATTTTTGATTGTATTATGCATCTTTGTTGCGATTATTCACTATATCATTCGTAGATTGAAAGATATAGCTATCATGCAAACATTGGGCTATACAAGAAAAAAAATAGTTAGCTTCTTTATCTTTAATTTAGGGAAAATCATGATACTATCAAGTCTTATGATTTATGTATTATTTATTATGTATTGTATATTTACAGATAGTACAGATTTTTATTTTGAATTATCATGTATTTTTTGGATTATAGCAATTACATTGAGTTTTATTTTAATTATACCTATCACAATAATTACGATAGTAGCCTTTACTAGAAATATAAATGTTTCAAAAATAAAAGGTAACAAGCCATATATATTAGTTAGCACATTAAATTTCACTTTAAAATTTCTATTTATAGTCGTAATGTTATTGTCCACGTATCATTGGAAAATCCTATCGAATGAACTCAATCAAAAGATAGATAATTTATCTAATTGGTCAAAAACTAAACATATTTATAAAACTCAAGTTACTTTCGCTAAGGGCGACGATTTAGGTGCGGAAGAAAAAATTAGCAAAAAAATGAAAGACCTTTACTTGGATATGGAAAAACAACATGGTGGCTTTCTAATTAGTACGTCAAATTATGACAAAATAGATGGAAAGTATATCTATGATTTAAATAATGAAAATGGGGATCCGAAGTTAGAACCTTCCGGAAATAGTGTTACTATAAATTCAAACTATTTATCTTATAATCCTATTAAATCAGTTAAAAAAACAATCAAAGAGCAAATTATTCATGATTCGAATACTATGAATATATTAGTGCCTGAAAAATTAAAGGAATATGAGAAGGAAATATATAAGAATTATAGAAAACATTTTTATTTCCAAAAAGTTGAAGTTGATAACATTTATAATGAGGAACTAGGAAGAGAGAAAAATAATACTAAAGAACAAGAGTTAAATATAAATATTATATATGTAAAAAATAATCAAGATTATTTTACTTATGATTCAACTATAAAAGCGGAAGATAAAAATCTCATTAGAGATCCTATTGCAATTATTGATACAGGTATCTTCAATCAATCCTTTTATTTGTCATATGTTGCATCTGAATTTTATTTTAAAACTAATAGTGAGCAACCATACGATAGTATAAGGGCTACTATTACTAAAAATGAGGCTCAATCAACTATACAAAATATCACCTCAGTATATGATCGTTTAGCGTTTGAAATTCAAAACCTAAAAACAGAAAAAGAAAATTTATTGATCGCAATGATCATATTAATCGTCTCGAATTTTCTAATAACTTATAACACTATTTCTAGTTACTATGAAAAAAACAAGTTCAATTTGTATATTAAACAATTATTTGGATTTAGCGCTATAAAGCGCAATAAAATTATGATTACTTTATTGTTATTAGTAAATATTATACCTATTATATCTGTATCTATATATGTTATTGATACTTATGTGATTTCTATAGGTATTTTGATCCTAATCTTAGAAATTTTAATAAGCTATTTCTTTGATAAGAAATTAAGCAATCAAACATTCAATGCTATCATAAAAGGAGAACATTAGTAATGATTGAATTAGTGAATATAAATAAGAAATTTGGTAATAAAGTTGTATTAAAAGACTTCTCATTGAAGATTGAAGATACAGACTTCATCGCAATCGTTGGGGAAAGTGGAAAAGGAAAAACGACGTTATTAAATATTATTGGTTTATTAGAACAAAGCGACTCTGGAGATATAATTATAGAAGAACAAATGAATCCAAACAAAAAGCAAACCTTACTATTGCAACGTGAAAAATTAGCTTATCTATTTCAAAATTACGCTTTAATGGAAAACGAAACGGTAGAGAAAAATTTATTAATAGCCCTAGAATATCAAAAAAATATCGATAAAAGAAAAATAATAAAAGAAGCTTTACAAAAAGTGAATTTGCCTAATTATGAGAAGAAAAAAATTTTTGAGCTTAGTGGTGGAGAACAACAAAGAATCGCTTTAGCAAGAATACTTATTAAAAAATGCGACTACATTTTAGCTGATGAGCCAACTGGTAATTTAGATAACAATAATCGAGATTTAGTGTTTAATATATTAAAAGACCTTAATGAAGATGGAAAAACGATAATATTTGTTACACATGATATGGAATTGGCCTCTAGAGCAAAAAAAATTATAACAATTTAGCGTAGGTTAAAAAGAAACTATTTTTACCCCTACCATTAAAATAGTATGAGACTGATATTAATGCATCATTTGCAAAACGAAAGGACGATTCTTATGTATTTATAGAATCGTCTCTTCGTTACTATACGTATCCTTATTAAAGTCATTAAAATGGGTCCTGTTGCAAAAAATCGAGAAGCTGATATTGTTGTATGAAATATTGTATAAAAGAAGCTTATAACGATTTAATAGTGATGAATTATTAAATCAGTTGAAATCTGTTCGTAAAAAAGTAAGGTATGTAGAAAACAGCGCTAGTAATTGGGCTAGGATTAATCCCACTCTGTTCTTAATTTAAGGAATTCCAAAACGTTCTAACTTCAATGGAAGACCGCCTGCACCACAAGCTTAATTGTTCTGCAAAGAAAGTCATACTACTTGTATGGCTTTTTCTTTATTTTAGTTACTTAAGCCCTACATTTTTATCTGATTTGCTTCTGCTGGTGTAGAAGAGGGAAAAGATATAGAAGCATAAAGTGAAACTTTAATCAGCCCTCACCAATTGGGCTTTTACGGGCAGCCCGCCCCCCCACCTAATTTCTTTGCTTCCGCTGAATTTTGAAATGGGGATCTTACCGCCCGTTAATGCGGGATAAAAGAAAACCGCCTGAAATGATATGTACTTGAATAGTAGTACATAAAAAAATACAAATAACAATAAATTAAATATCGTTAAAACAAAAAGGAGATGTCCCAGGCATGGTACTAGGACATCTCCTTTACTTATCTAAATTTCTAAACTCTATACAGCACTATCATTTAAACAATTATTAAATATATCTTCTAACTAAAACATCGTATTATCATTAGCTGCTTCACTTGGAATCTCTTGAATTACATCCCAGTGTTCGACAATCTTTCCATCCTTGATACGAAATATATCCACTATAGCAACTCCCTTATCTTGAGAATTAGTACGAGAATGTACATGAAGAGCAACTGTATCCCCTTCAGCTACTACACGTTTAATCTCTGCAGAGGAATTAGGATTTTTAACAAAATCCTCCTTAAAGAAATCCATGAAGGCTTTTCTTCCATCAGCAACAAAAGGATTATGTTGCTTATAATCTTCACTAACATATTTAGGGATAATATCGATATTATGTTTGTTAAAAACTTCATTATAGAAATCAACTACCATCTTTTTATTCTTTTCATTTTCTTTTACTTCTTTTGATACAGAAGCGACATTTTCACTCTTTATTGAGTTCCCTTTGTTATTACCGTTGGAAGCTTGATATACCAAAGTCGAAACTACTCCTAAAATAAATACAGAAATAATTGTTATGATTAAACTTTTCTCTAATTTCATATATACCTACCTCTTCTACTTAAATAAGTTTTCTTCTATAAAAAGCTTGAAGAAGGAGAAACCTTCCCCAAAATGTAATGTCAGGGGTAATGTTAGGAATTTCATTTATCCTAACCTCCCCCTATACAAGGCATATTAGAAACGATTAATTCTAACTTAATACCTCATTAACAGTTGCACTGTCCACAATTTGAATAAACTTTTTAACCTTATCGTTCTCATCAAACTTATAAAGGTGACAAAAATCTGCTACAAATGACTTCCCTGTAGCTTTATATGTTCCACTATATTTTCCATAAACGATAACAGTATTGTTATTAAAAGCATAAATTTCATCTTTAGCGCTATAGTCATCCCATTCTGTGCCAAGACGTTCATGTACGTTTTTCACTACTTCATCTGGACCTATATAAGTACCTGCATATGGAAACCCAGCAGCTTCTGTCCAAGATACATTTTCACTTAAATACGTTTTGAACGCATCCAATTTCCCTTCGCCAGTTAACACATACGTTTCATGTAATAGTTTTTGATATTTATTCATATCATTAACCCCAAGGCATTTCTTTTGTTACAACTTTTGCACTTAATTCTAATACACCTTTATTTGCATAGCCTGGATATGCTGCTTCAAGTTTTGCCACAAAATCTTTTGAAGTTCCACTTTCCTCAGAAGCTTGAACCGCCGTTCTTAGATAATCCATTGTCGCAGTAAGTGCTTGATTATTTAGGGATTTTTCGATTGATCCATGGCTAGGCACAATTATGTCAGCATGTAATGCTTGTAATACTTTCAAGTTCTCAATCCATGCCTCCATAGCCGCTTTTGAGTTAGTATCCGCTAAGAATACATGTATTTCGTTAAATACATCAATACCACCAATTAATACTTTTAGTTCTTTATTAAATAGGCTAGTTCTGTAATGATCTAAGCCTACTAGTTCAAATGTTAACCCCTGAAAATCAATCGCTTTTTCTTTAAACACTTGAGGTAATACCACGTTACTTGGTGCATTTTCTCCAAGGGCGTCTTTCCAAACTTTTAATTTCCCTAAGACAGAATGAACGATATGTTCAACAGTAGACTCTGTTGCATACGCTATAGCTTCTGGGTAAACGGCTTTAATGCTCTCTAATCCAAAGTAGTAGTCTGGATCCCCATGAATAATAAAGATTTTATCTAGAGATAAGTTGTTTTTTTTCAGATACTCAACAATTTCTTTCGAATCAGATTGCGTAAATTTTGAGTTTATTAAAAATGCATGTCCTGCTTTCTCAACTAATGTTGCTGTGACCATAAAGCTTTTTTCGTCCGAACTAAACACCGTTAATTTCACATCTTTTTGATTTGTATCGATTGTTTTAAACATAGTATGTTATTCTCCTTTTGTTAAAGTTATTAACTAATTATCATATTTTTATCTTGTTCCGATAAAGTGAAACTTTAATCAGTGGGGGTTTTGTTCATCCCCCACTGATTATTAGTTGAACCAATCGGACTTTTATGGACAGTTGATCCCCCACCTAACTTCTTTGCTTCCACTGAATTTTGAGGTGGGGGTCTTACTGCCCGTTAAAGCGGGATAAAATCTCCCACTCCCATTTATCTGAAAGTGTAATAGTACTGGCGAATATTCCGGAGATGAATGTCAGGTGGTCTAAGATAACATGTTTGCTACTATATCCTAAATTTTCTTAATATAAATTTTTAAAACGCGCTTCAATTTTATCCGGTGTCATTACGCCACCACCAATAGGAATAATTTGATTATCCTTTTGTAAAAGTAATGAAGGATAGCTATTAACATCAAGCTGTCGAACTTTATTGAAATCATTTTGGACATCTATTATTGTTTCTTGAGCGTTTAAACGTTCTAATACTTGTTCAGGGTCCAAACCATGCTCGATTGCAATCTTGCGATATGTTTCAGGATCACTCAGACTTTGGCCCTCATAATAAAACGCTTTTTGCATAGCCGAAGTGAATTCTAATAAACGGTCTGGCGCTAATGAGCGTAAAGCTGAAAAACCAATTGCAGCATCTTTCGAATTCATTTTAAAAGTCCCTTCCTCCACCCATTTTTGATAGGAAGGACCAAATTCAGCACCTGTAAGTTGATTAATTCTTTTATTTCCTTCTTCTATATATGAGAAGTGTTTCATTGGTAAATTATCCAAAAATAACCCTCCACATAAAACCGTTAATGGCACTTCAGTGTGGTTTTTGTAAAATCCTTTAATACTTTCTGAAAAACCATAGCACCATCCACAATATGCATCCCATACGTAAATAAGGTTATCTTGTTTCGTCTCCATTTAAATCTCCTACCTTTTTTTTATTATCCAGCTCAACTAAATTTTTGGTTTATATAAGTACATCTTTTTATACCTTATTCTTTTTTAGATACCTTACTATATTTCCCCAAAACTAATATTTCCAAAGAAAGATCCACCAAGGTTTTTAACAAAAGATAACGTTGCACCTTATTGCCCCGTAACAGAAAATACTATAGCTTAGAATATGCATTGATATGAATGTGTTAGTAACTTTCTACACCGGGTGGCAACGTATGGACCACCATCCTTAATTAAATATATAAATCATATTTTTAGCAGATATTAGTTGTAACTAAATTAATTACATCTTTATGTAACCATTTTAGTTACAACCAATATAGAAGTCAATTCTTTTTTTTGAAAACATTAAATTTCTACATTAATCTACAACCAATCCCACTCTTTACAAAAATATATCAACGATTATTCAATTATATCGATCGTAACTCCGAAGATATCAACGTTTCGACACAACATATCGATTTACCGACAAATTTCGAGTGCGCTATCCCCTAAACCAACAACCAATCCCACACCACGTCCACCTACAAAGAAAAAAAGCACCAGGTCCCCCCGATGCTTCCCCCACTCTAAAACAAATGACAAGCCACATGATGCCCCTTCGCAATCTCCACCATCTTCGGTACTTCCTGTGCGCATTTTTCAGTGGCGAATTTGCAGCGCGTTCTGAATTTGCAGCCGGATGGTGAGTTGAGTGGGCTTGGTACTTCTCCTTGCAAAATGATCCGTTCTTTGCCTATGTTTGTTGGATCTGGTTCTGGCATGGATGAGAGTAGTGCTTGTGTGTATGGATGTGCCGGTTTTGTGTATAGGTCTTCGCTGTCGGCAATTTCAACTATGTTTCCTAAGTACATGACTCCGATTCGATCTGATATGTGTCTTACCATGGATAGGTCATGTGCGATGAATAAGTATGTGACGCCTGTTTCTTCTTGGATGTCTTGCAGCATGTTTACGACTTGTGCTTGGACGGAAACATCTAGTGCTGAGATTGGTTCGTCACATAAGATAAAATCTGGTTTTACAGATAATGCACGCGCGATGCTAATGCGCTGGCGCTGGCCCCCGCTAAATTCGTGCGGGTAGCGATATAAGTGTTCTTCTTTTAATCCTACCTTTTTCAGAAGGTCTAAAATGATTTCTTTTTGTTCTTCTTTTTCGTAAGAGCCGTGAATGTTCATTGGCTCGCTAATAATTTGGAATACGTTCATTGCCGGGTTTAATGATGCGTATGGATCTTGGAAAATGATTTGCATTCGTTTTCTATATTCTTTTAGTTCACTTTCCTTTAAACTTGCGATGTCTTTTCCGTCGAATAAAACGTTACCTGAAGTGACATCGTGTAAGCGAATGATACTTCTTCCTGTCGTTGATTTTCCGCATCCAGATTCTCCTACTAACCCGAATGTTTCACCCTTTTTAATAGTGAAGCTTAAATCATCGACTGCTTTTAATTGCTCTGTTTTTCTGCCGAATAGTCCTTTTTTAATAGGAAAATACTTTTTTAAGTTCCGAACTTCAATTAAGTTTTCTTCATGCATGAAAATCACCTACCACCCTATCGTTTAGCCAGCACATGGAACGTCGTTCGTTTCCAATTTCAAAATATGGCGGACGTTCTTTTTCACAAATGTCCATCGCATGCGGGCAACGCTCTGCGAATGGGCAACCTTGTGGCGGGTTTAATAAGTTTGGCGTTACACCTTGAATGGGAGCAAGTCTTTCTTTTACGCCGTTTGCGATTTTTGGCAGAGAGTTTAATAACCCTTTCGTATATGGATGATTCGGCGATTGGAAAATATCAAGTACAGGTCCTTCTTCCATAATAAGTCCGCCATACATAACGATAACGCGTGTACAGTTTTGTGCGACTATTCCTAAGTCATGCGTAATAAGAAGTAACGCCATGTTCGTTTCGTTTTTTAAGTTTGTCATTAAATCTAGTATTTGTGCTTGTATCGTTACATCAAGTGCTGTCGTCGGTTCGTCCGCAATGAGAAGGTCAGGGTTACAAGACATCGCCATTGCGATCATAACTCGCTGCTTCATACCTCCGCTTAGTTCATGCGGATATTGTTTCACCCTTTCTTCTGGTGAAGAAAGACCGACTTGTTTTAACAAGTTGACCGCGATTTGCTCTGCTTCTTTCTTTTTCACTTTTTGATGACGTATAATTACTTCCATCATTTGTTTCCCAATTTTCACGACCGGATTTAGCGCTGACATTGGGTCTTGAGAGATAAGCGAAATTTGATTTCCTCTAATAGAACGCAATTCTTTTTCAGATTTAGAAAGTATGTTTTCATTATGAAAAAGGATTTCCCCTTCTTTCACTTTTCCTGGTGACGTAACGAGAGACATAACGGACTTCGCCATTACACTCTTTCCGCTTCCAGATTCCCCAACGATACCGACTACTTCTCCTTTATTTAAGCGAAATGTAACGCCGCGAACCGCTTCAACTTCGCCACTTTCTATGAAAAAAGAGGTCTTTAAATTTTTCACTTCTAGTAGTTTTTCAGACACGCTTCTCACTCCCTTCACTTAACACTTTAGTTTTCATGTCCGGCTCCTTTTGGTGCGAAAGCTTTCTTCAATGCTTCACCAATTACGTTAAAACTAAGTACCGTTAAAAGGATAAGGAATCCTGGGAAGAGTGTTAAATACCAAGCTTCACCAATATATCCTTGCGCATTGTTTAGCATGCTGCCCCAAGAAGAATCTGGTTCTCTAATACCTAAACCTAAAAAACTAAGTGATGATTCCATTAAAATCGATGTCGCAATTGTTAATGTCGCAGCGATAATAATGGTTGATAAAATGTTAGGAATGATATGTCTTACAATACTCATAAGTGATTTTTGTCCTGATACTTTTGCGTATAAAACGTACTCACGCTCTTTTACAGATAACGTTTCTGCCCTTACAATACGGGCGGTGTCCATCCATGTTAGTAATCCGATAATAAGAACTAACGTCGTAATTCCTGGTTTTAAATACGCATTTAATAGTAGCATTAAAAAGAATGATGGAATTGACATAAGTACTTCAACAACCCTCATTAAGAAGTTGTCTAACTTTCCGCCAAAATATCCGCTAATTGTTCCAACTGCGGTTCCGATTGTAATAGAAACAACCATCGCAAGGAAACCGACCGCAAGTGAAACTCTTCCGCCATATAATGCCCTCGTTAAGTAATCCCTTCCGTAATCATCCGTGCCGAAAGGATGACTCATACTCGGTTCTTGTAAACGATCTGGAATCGACATTTTACTAGGATCGTACGGCGATACGAATGCGAAAATTGATGCGACCGTTAAAATCGCAAGTATAATAACTCCCATTGCAACAAACTTATTTTTCGTAAAGCTATGTTTTATCGTTTGAAATCTCCTATTATTCATTCCAAATCACCCCCTCATTCGAATGCGCGGATCTACTACGCCATATAAAATATCAGCAATTAAGTTACCGAGAATTAACATGAATGATGATAGTAATGTAATTGCCATGATAATCGGATAATCAAATCTAAAAATAGCATTTACCCCAAGTGAACCAAGACCCGGCCATGAAAATACTGTTTCCGTAATAAATGCTCCGCCTACTAAACTTGGAATCGATAATCCGAAAATTGTAATGATTGGTATTAATACATTTCGAAGTACGTGATTAAATAAAACCGTTTTCTTTGAAGCACCGTACGCATATTGAATTTGTACATATTCTTCTTCTAATTGCTGAATCGTACTTGAACGAATATATCTCATATAAACAGATACGTTTTGGAACGCTAGCACCATACAAGGTAAAATGCCGTGTTGCACAATATCCCAAACAGAATCTTTACCTACGGTGCGCATACCCATACTCGGAAGTAGGTTCAATTTTAAAGAGAATAAGTAGACTAATAGTAGTGCAAACCAGAAAACCGGCATAGAAATACCAACGTATGAAATAAAGTTTACAATGCGGTCAAAGAATGAATTCTTTTTCACACCTGTAAATAGTCCAAGTGGTATTGCGATTACGAATGAGACGAGTAAAGATGATCCCATTAACCCAATTGTTGCGGGTAATCTTTCTGCGATAAGATCTAAAACAGGACGATGATTTTGAAGTGAGTAACCAAAGTTCCCTGTTAAAATGTTTTTTAACCATAAAAAATACTGCACGTAAATTGGTTGATCTAGTCCTAAACTTTTGCGAATACGCTCCACATCAATTGGACTCATATTTGGCGTTACAAAGTTTCGAACAGGATCCCCCGGCGCTAGCTTTATTAATAGAAAAGAAATAATAGAAATAACAAATAAAAGCGGAATTGCATTTAAAAGCCTCTTCGCAATTACTTTATACACAAACTTCCCCCCTCAAGCTAAAGAAGCTGATTTCCACCAGCTTCTTTATTGTTTCTTATTTCACTTCATAAATCTTAGATAGATCTTCAAACATTGTGACAGGAATTGCTTTTGCTTCTTTTAATCCATCAAACTTTTTATCTACTGCAATAACTGCTTTCGGATATGCGATTGGTAGATAAGGTACATCTTCTCTAGCTGTTTCTTGAATTTTATGGTATAGCTCTGCACGTTTTGTTTTATCTGTTTCAACTGCAGCTTCTTCCCATAACTTATCGAAATCAGCGTTTTTATAACGTGCATAGTTGTATTCAGCATTGCTTAAGAATAAGCTCTTATATGAATCTGGCTCAGGTCCCATTATGTAACCACCAAATGTAATGTCATATTCTTTATTCTCTTTATCTAAGCCTTTTTCACTTGCCGCACTAGCATCTAATGCATTTAGTTCAACTTCTAAGCCAACTTCTTTTAATTTTTGTTGTGTATAAAGCGCTAAGCTTTCCATGATTTTATTATTCGTTACATACATCACACGTACTTTTTCTTTATCTTTCACGCCAGCTTTTGCTAATAAATCTTTCGCTTCTTTTTTATCATACTTATAGTCTTTAATATCTTTCGCATAATACATAGCGTCTGGCGTTAAGATTGAATTTGCTGGTTCTGCAAATTCACCTGAAACGAATGCTGAGTTAATCATTTCTTTTTTATCTAACACATGCGCAATTGCTTGACGCACTTCTTTTTTCTTCATAAGATCAGTATTCATGTTATAAGATAAGTAGAATAATCTACCTTCAGGGAATGTCACCATTGAGAAGTTCCCAGTGCTATCTAATTTCTTAAAGTCTTGCGGCTCAATCATCTTCATGTTGATTTGACCATTTTGCAGTGAAACATTTGCTGTATTACGGTCTTTTACAACTCGGTATACGATAGAGTCTAATTTAGCTTTCCCACCTACATAACCATCGAATCGATCTAATGCAACGTACTCATCTGATTTATATTCTTTAAACTTAAACGGACCTGACCCTACAGGTTGTAAGTTTTTCTTACTCTTCGCTAAATCTGCTTCCCCTTCAAATACATGTTTCGGAATCGGGAAGAAATCATTCATCACACCTTCGAAAGATGCGCTTACTTGTGGTAAAACGAATTGAGTTGTTAACTCATCTACCTTTTTCACCTCAAGCGGCTTTCCTTTAAAAATAAAGTTTTCACGACTTGAGCTATTTTGCTTCTCATCTAAAATAGATTGGAATGTAAATGCTATATCGTCTGATGTAATTTTCTTACCATCATGCCATTTCAAATTATCTTTTAACTTCAGTGTCCACGTTAATTGATCTTCTGAAGGCGTAAAGCTCTCAGCAAGAACAAACTTTTTCTTACCGTCTTCCATATGATATAGCGGCGCATATAAAGCCTGCTGCACAGTTAATGACACACGATCATTCGCATAAAGCGGATTCATCGTATCTGGATTATCGCTAACACCAATCGTTAACGCCCCTCCGTCTTTCGGAGTCCCTGATTTACTAGTGCTCGCTTGCTTCGAATCTTTTTCCCCTGAACAAGCAGCTAATGCAATAAATAATAGTAGGACAAATGGTAATACAAACAACCTCTTCTTCATATTTCGACCCCTCTCGACTATTTACACCTATAAGAAAACTTGGAATTAATACCGAGTTTTCTTATAGGTTTTAAATTACCACTACCCGTATGTATTGTCAAACTTTTTCCCAAAGATAGAAAGTTTTTAATCTATTCATGCATTCTTGCGATAAAGTGAAACTTTAATCAGTGGGGGGTTTGTCCATCCCCCACTGATTATTAGTTGAACCAATCGGGCTTTTACGGGCAGCCCGACTCCCACCTAACTCCTCCGCATTCGCCGAGTTTTGAGGTGGGAGTCTTACTGCCCGTTAATGCGGGATAAACTATATTTATGCGGAGGAGAAAATAAAAAGACCACGAATAAGTAGCCTCATAAAATGAGTTAAAAAACTATCAACTTACAGAAAACCCCTCTAAAATGATTGTTTTATATGATCGAAAATGTAGAATGGGATTAAAGACAAAAAACACATTTAGGAGGTTATCATGACATTTGATGAATTGAAAAAAAATAAACCAACAACCTCATGGGTTGAGTATGATGAAGATGGGGAATTTTTTACTGAAGAAAATATAAGTGCAACAAATACAGTTCTTGACACTTACATTAACAACTTACAGCGATTAGGAGAGAATCCAACCGAAGTCGAAGTAATGCAAGTTGTTAAAGAGGTAGTTATTAAATTAAATGAATTAAATATCGAACATGACCATTTTATCGAAACAATGGAAAGAGAAGATCTCTATGAATTTATCGATACAGCAGCACGAATAGCTGGTCTAGAATCTGAAGAAGATATAACAGAAGAATGGCGTGAATGGTAAAAAGCTGTACCTCTAATTATTAGAGGTACAGCTTTTTTCATACACCAATTGAATGAATGATGTGATGTCCGCGCAGAATTCATATATTTAAACATAATATTAAAAGTATTTAATTATAAATACTAGCACACCCATCCTGACAAAAAAGACCACCAAAAGGCAGTCCCTCAAAACTCAATCTTATTCCCTACTCCTTGCTCCACCGCTCTCTCATACAAATACTTCGCAACAATAATATCTACTACTGCCAAACCAACCGATTTAAAAACAGTAATCTCTTCATCATTTTCGCGTCCGGCTTTTTCTCCGCTTATGATTTGACCAAGTTCAGCGTGAATGGCGTTTGCTTTGAATAGCCCTTCTTTTATTGGAACTTGAAGGTCTCCTGTTTCGTCTAGTGCTGCTTCTTTTGATTCGACTACTACTTTGTTTGCTTTAGCTATGGCATGTGAGGGTAGTTCTTGCATGCCCGGTTTGAATGAGCCGACGGCGTTTACGTGGACGCCTTTTTGTAGTTTTTCTGAGAAGACTGGTGTGGATGCGTTCGTAGTTGTGACGATGATGTCTGCTTCGCTTATTGCTTCATTTGCATTTGTGTGAACATATGCAGGTTTGTTGAATCTCTCTTGTATATACTCCGCAAATACATACGCCTTTTCTTCTGTTCGATTGTATAAAATGACTTTTTCGATAGCTCTTACCGCAAATACAGCTTCAGCAATTCCCTTCGCCTGTTCACCCGTCCCGATGATACATAAAGTTTTTGCGTTATGACGAGCTAAATATTTTGTCGCTACTCCTGATAAGGCGCCTGTTCGAATCATCGTTAAGTACGATCCTTCTAAAAGTGCGAGCGGTTCTCCCGTTTGAAAGTCTGATAGCATCACAATCCCGTTGATCGTTTTCTTTCCTACCTTTTTGTTCTCGGGGACTACTGTTACTACTTTTAAGCCAAGTGCCTCAAGCCCTTCCGCTACTGAAGGCATAATTAATGCCGTATTTTTCTCGTTCGCAAATGGTAATGAACCTCGAATTGGCGTGATTGTTCTTTCTGCGGAAAATTCTTTTAAAGCAAGCGCCGCGTATTCAATAACTTCATTCATATTTACTAAGTTTCTTTGTTCGTTCGCACTTATGACTAGCATATCTTTCCACCCCCTCCTTCTATCCTAACAAAAATCCACGGTTCAAATCATCTCTCGGGTCTACAACGAACTGATGAAATCCTGTAATAAAGGCATGCCCCGTTACTTTTGGAACGACAGCTTCATATGTATCTACTGCGGTTACCGACAATACTTCCCCCTCGAATTTCCCGTCAGTAATGCATTCATGGACGAAAATTTCTCCCTTTTGTAAAGCATCTTTTTCAAAAAGAGTTGCGATTCTCGCAGAAGTTCCTGTACCGCAAGGAGAACGGTCTACTTGCCCATCAGCAAAGATTGTTACATTTCGTAAAGTTGCGTCTTCCCCTTTCGGTTCATCTGAAAAAATAACGCCGTATATCCCTTTTAATCCTTCTTCAAGTGGATGCTTCACTTCCATTTTGCTCTCGATGTAGTGCTTAATTTTACCGCCCCACGCTTGAATAGCAGATAAGTCTTTGAAATCGACTTTCAAGCCAAATTCTTTACAGTCTACTACCGCATAAAAAGCTCCGCCAAACGCGATATCTACTTGAAATTCATAGTTATCTATTTTAATAGGAACGTCTTTTTTGTATACAAATGAAGGAACATTTTCAAATGATACGGACTCTACTTCGCTCCCGTTATATTTTGCATACGCAATGACTTCCCCAGCCGGGCTATCAATAATAAACTTTTGTTTTTCCCCCTTTACTTCAAACATACCCGTTTCAATTCCAACTGTAATAACAGCGATAATACCGTGCCCACACATCGTACTCCAGCCTTCATTGTGCATAAATAATACGCCAAAATCAGCGTGAGCACTTGCAGGCGGGGTAATAATACAACCATACATCCCGTGATGCCCCCTCGGTTCATACATAAGAACCTCACGAAGGTGGTCCAAATGTTCCATGCAGTAGACGCGTCTTTCCAGCTGCGTTTCTCCTTTTATTTCTGGCACTCCGCCCGTAATAATTCGAAGCAGTTCCCCAGCTACGTGAGCATCAATTGTCGTGTACACTTTACTAACCTTCATTTCTATCTCTCCCCTATATGTTGATACTCTTTTCATTGCAAATATCATGCCAACGCATAGGGTATAAATTTGTATACATTGTTTAAAAAAGTATACATTACTGTCTATTTTTTTATACACTGTCCAGAGGCTATGTTATGGAGCCCCTTGATACAACCATTCTTATTATTTTCACTGGAAAGTTACTTCCACCCCCAACATATACTGTTCAAAAGCAAAAAGGAAGTGATCCCATGTATTACGGAACAAAGGGCTGGTACGTAGCTGAACTAAAAAAATTAGGCGTACGCTATCATGAAGGACGAAAACTAGAAAGTTACCGCGGACACATCTTGCGCAATTTACTACTTGCACAACAAGAGAAATTAAAAGAACAGTAACATTCTAATGTAACGATATCGGCGATTCTCGGAATATATCAGCGATTTTTTAAATTTATCAGCGATTCAACACAATATATCAGCGATTTTTTAAATTTATCGGCGATTCGACATGCAATATCGACTTACCGACAAATTTCGCTAATTCATCTACCTAAACCACCAACCAATTACACATCAATACAAACAAAAAAGGTCATCCAAACGGGTGACCTTTCTTTCTTATTCACAAACAAGAATCTGTCTAGTAAATGACCCTTTTCTTGTAATACAGCGATCTGTAATTTCAAATCCTGCTTCATGGATCATGTCGTCCATTGTTTCCATCGTGACAACGACTACTTTTTTCGCGATGCGGCGTGCACTTGAGAGAATTGATAGTTGATCTTCTGGTGTGGCGTGCGTAAATAGGTCGTACGGCATATCGATAATGGCAACGTCGTAGTTCTCAGTAATTTCCTCGATTGGACCTTTTGTTACTGTTCCTTCAAATCCGAAATGCGCGATATTTTTTCTCGTTCCAAGAACTACAAGTGGATTTATATCTCTACCAACGATGTTAATCCCCATAGAAAGTGCTTCTACTACTACTGTTCCAATACCGCAGCACGGGTCAATTGCTCGTACTCCCTCTGGATTTGGCACAGCGATATTTGCAACTGATCTCGCAACACGTGTGCTAAGAGATGTCGAATAACTATGCGGTTTTTTTATGTGATGATACCAAACGGGTTCGCTTTCTACATAGTGCCCGAAGTACCAGCGTCCTCCAAGAGGAACAATCCCGAATACACGCTCTGGATTACGAACATCCGCTTCTCCTTCAATATGCATGCCGAGGTCTCGTTCAATAAGACGTCTTTCTCCATATTCAATTTTATTCTCTCCAACGAGGTCATTGATTTTAACGAAGATAACTTTAAATGTCGCTCCCGCCAAATCAATTTGTTCCACTTGTTTTAAGATACTTTCTAAGTCGTCCCCTTCATACATAACCTCAACGCGCTCTTTTATAAACGCACTTCTACTCGGGTCAATTTTGACATCACTTTTTAAAATATTAACGTGGGACTCCATTCCAAAGAACGAGCGCATTTCCAAGTAACATAAAGCACGCTCCTCCTCACGAAATGCATACGTATATATACAGGCAGGTGTTTTACTATGATTATTCAATCTATTATCATCCTCTATCGTTTAAAATTGTTCTGATTACAATTACTCAAATACTTTTCTTTTGTATATAAAATTAAATGATATCATATGCCGGAAATAAAGAGAAACGTTAATAAATAAAAGAGACTGCCAATGGCAATCTCTTATTATTTATTAACGGAAAGAAGACACGTTGTTACCCATTTCTTCATAGTAATCTAAAATACCTTGATAAATTGCTTCCGCTGCACTTTGTCTCTGCGCTGGTGTAGCTATTTTATCTGCATCACTTTTATTATCTACAAATGCTAATTCTGCTAATACAGCTGGCATTGTATTTTCTCTAATTACGTATAAATCGCCTTTTTTCACACCACGATCTTTTGTTCCCAGTGCATCTACAAGACGCTCTTGAATTTTTTCTGCTAGTAAACGACTTTCTGATACGTTAGGATTTGTTCCTCTTGCTGTCGCTGATTCATAGTAAAACGTTTCTGTACCTTGCCCATTTTTACTTTCCGTACCATTACCATGGATACTTACAAAAATATCCCCATTATTTTTTTGAGCAAATTCTACACGTTTCTTTAAAGAATCAGAAGCACTTGTTCCTGGACGTGTATCATCTGTACGAGTGAATAACACAGTAAATGGTGTCTTTTTCTCAAATATCTTCTGTAATCGTAGTGATACATCTAATACAGTTTCACTTTCTTTCTCATAATAACCTGGATTACCTGAATCAACTCCACCATGACCTGGATCAATGATAATCGCTTTGCCCTCTAAGAAGTTACCTTGCTTCACTGGATTTAATTGATTTTTATTAACCCATTGGAAACCAGCGCCCATGCGGATACGAATCCAGCTGCCGTTCTCTTCAATAACAGTTACTTGCTGTGCGTTATGTGTTCCCATTACTTTTGAAGAAGAAGAAGCTTCTGCATAAGTAGTGAATCCTTCATTAATAACTTCTGTTTTCTCTACTAAAGGTGTCCATTTATCACCTTTACTTGTTGCAATTTTGATCCATCCATCTCGCTCTTCTTTAATTTCAACCATTTGTGGATTATGCTGATTTGCACTAATCCCAGAACTTAATGATGGTGCGTGATATGTAATGAATTTTCTATCTATGTACATTTTCTTTGTTTCTACTGGACGATCACTATTCTTGCTAAATTTATCTGTTTGCGCAGTAAGTTGAGCTGCTTGTTCACGCGTAATAGAATCATTCGGTTTCCAGCCATCCTCTGTACCTAAAGAAAGTTTTAATTCTACTAAAATATTAACTTCTTCTTTACCCCAATGATTCTCTAAATCAGCAAATTTTGTAGGAACTGGTCCTGTTACTTTGCTTTTCAGATTATATGCTCTTACAAGCATAGCTGCCATTTCAGCACGAGTTACTTTTCCTTCAGGATCAAATACTCCTGGTTCTCGCCCTTTAATAATATTCTCTTTTTCCATGGCTGCAATAAATGAAGCTGCCCAACTATTTTTTGCATCATTATAAGACGGCTTTGCATTTGGATCTATTTTAGCACCAATTGCTGTTGCGATAATCTTTGCTGCCTGAGCGCGTGTTAAATTTCCGTATGGCATAAAGTTACCATCTGGCATACCGTTAATTACATTTCTCTCTACTAAATAATAAATTGCGTCTTTTGACCACGCACTATCTGAAACATCAGGAAATTTCTTCGTTTCTGCTAAACTACTAATTGGATGTGCTAGTAAATTTGCTGCTAATAAACCTGCGGCTATTGCTTTGTACTTCATGAAAAATAAATCTCCTCTCAAAACTTCATATTCATTCATTTTTTTAATCAAGCTAACTAAAAAATATTAACTATTAATTAATTCCTTTCATAGTGTATAGCATTATATATCTATAGTAAATACGTTTCCGGCCGTATAACAAAAATCGCATATATATAACTTATAATGAATGTATATAAAAAACTTTAATCAGCCCTCACCAATCGGGCTTTTACGGGCAGCCCGCCCCCATCTAACTTTTTTGCTTTCGCTGAATTTTGAGGTAGGAGTCTTACTGCCCGGCAAATAGCGGGATAAAAAAGCGATTAGGACATGTCTCCTAATCGCTTTGCCAAATAAAAAGCTGATTAAAAATAATATCTTTAATCAGCTCTCTATTATCTATGAAATTATTCTTCAATTAAATTAGACATTACATATGCATACACTAATGCTTCTGTATGCGCAATAGAACTTTCATGCGTACGTTCAAATGCGTGGGAAGAATCAATACCCGCTCCAATTAACGCATGTTTCACATCAAATCCCGCGCGAATCGCAGCTGATGCATCAGATCCGTAGTACGGATAAATATCTACTTTATATTCAATATGATTCGTTTTCGCAAGCTCTACTAAATGTTTGCGCAGTGCATAATGATACGGGCCGCTAGAGTCTTTTGCACAAATAGATACTGTATATTCATCAGATGCTTGTCCATCACCTAACGCTCCCATATCAACTGCTAAGTATTCAACAGTTTCTTCTGGAATGTTAGAGTTACCACCGTATCCAATCTCTTCATTATTAGAAATTAAGAAATGCGTCGTATATGGTAATGTTACGTTTTCATCTTGTAATCTTTTAATTAATTTTAATAAAATTGCAACACTTACTTTGTCATCTAAATGACGTGATTTTATGTATCCACTCTCTGTAATTTGAACGCGCGGATCAAATGAAACGAAGTCTCCTACTTCAATTCCTAATTCGCGTACTTCATCAGTTGAAAATACGCGCTCATCAATACGAACTTCAATATTTTTCTCATTGCGTTTTGCTTCACCTGCATCTTTATATACATGTACAGATGTTTGATGCATTAAAATCGTTCCTGTATATGTCTTGCCACTTGATGTTTCAATTTCGCAATATTCCCCTTCTACAGAGTTCCAGCGAAATCCACCAATCATAGAAAGACTCAGGCGACCATCAGGCTTAATTTCTTTCACCATCGCACCTAACGTATCAACGTGTGCCGTTAATAAGCGGTGCTGCGCATCATTCTTCCCTTTTACCGTTAAAATAAGAGCTCCCTTATTATTACGTTTCGTTTCTACGTTCCACTCACTGACATAGTTTTCAATGAAATTAATAATTTTTGCTGTATTTCCAGATGGACTTGGAATAGAGACAAGCTCCTTAATCAGTTCCATCGTTTCTTTCGTATGGTGTGCCATTGTCGTTTCCTCCTCATTTTCTCTACTATTCAGTAGACAAAATTCGCCAGAAAACCTCTACTTATATGGCCTAATTTTCTAAATTGTAGTAAAATTCTTTTTAGTATACAAAAGGAGCCTTGAAATATGAATATATCAAAAAAATATATACACATTGCACTCATTTGGTTTTTAGCATCATTATTTTGTTTACAAATCTCTTATGCCATTCATACTACTACTTCTATTACAATCGGCTGGATATTAACAGCTATCTTCTTCATTATTAGCTTCATTGCAACAAGAAAGCATAGCGTTACTCAGTAACGCTATGCTTTTCCTATAAAACTATTCTTCTGAAACGTCTAATAAATAAATCCCTCTTTCAAATCCACCGCGCTCTATCTCTTTTTGCTTACGAAGGCGTTCTACATCTTCAATCGATGCACCTTCTGCACGTGCTAATGAGATGATAACTTCTAGCGCATCCGCAAGAGAATCTAGCGCATGTTCTCGTTCTTTCATAGAAGCAAATTCACGAATTTCTTCCGTTCCAATTTTCGCTAAAGCTTGTATGTATGCTTGACCTGTTAATTTTTGTGCTGTATATGTTTTTCCAGACATTAAAATCTTCTCTGGAACACGATCTCTTACTAACTTGTTATATGCTGACATCATTCATCCTCCTATATTTAATAACATCCGAGCTCTGCTTTATAGAAAAACCATTTTTTCTTCACGCACGCACTTAACATATCAATTCCTGATCCATGTGCTCTTACATGCGGAAAGAAATAGTGCTCTAAGTTTTCTTCCTTACCATATAGAGTTTGGTACTCATCTGGAATCGCTTCTTTTTTCACATCTTTTTCTTTCGTCACCCCGTCAGAAAATGCAACACTTGGATGTCCCTCAAAAAATAACGCAGTCCGAACTGCCAAAGATGGTGTACTATGCAAAACAGAATATGTAAGCAGAATAATAGTGATAACACCAATTATTTTCTTCATGTATTACTCCTAAAAAAAAGTGCTAACACAATTATACTAAAATGTGTTAGCACTTTCTCCCCTTTATCCCGAATTAACGAGCTAATAATTAGTGAGGAATGGACAAACTTTATTCCCCTTTAAATGCTGGTAAACGTTTCTCTAAAAACGCAGCAACTCCTTCTTTATGATCCGCTGTTTGTCTCATTGCATATTGACCACGCTTTTCTAATTGCAATGTTTGCTCTAAATTAGAGCGATTTACTTCACATAAAATTTGCTTCGTTTGAATCATTGCTTTAATCGGTTTTTGTGACCATTCATTAATTTTTTGTTTCACAGCCGTTTGGAAATCTTCGCCGATTACTTCATCAATTAAGCCGATATCAAGCGCTTCTGTCGCTGATAACTTCTTACCTTCCCAAATAATTTGCTTCGTCATATTTTCACCGACACGCTTTTGAAGGAAGAAATGACCGCCTCCATCTGGAATTAAAGCGATTCCAATAAAGTTCATTGCAATAACAGATGATATATCCGCCATTACATAATCAGCTGTTAACGCAATACTTAACCCAAGACCTGCAGTCGGTCCATGAATTGCACTAATAACAAGCTTTGGCATCGTATATAATGTCACGACAACTTCAGAAATGGTATTCATAATGCCATCAAACTTACTTTCATCATTACTTGAAAGCATCGATTTAATATCCCCACCCGCAGAAAAACCACGGCCGTTCCCGCATAACACAACGATATGCGCAGAACTTTCCGCTACTTCTTTCAACTTTTGTAATAACTCTTTTAAGGTCGGCTCATCCAACGCATTTAACACCTCTGGGCGATTGACCATAACCGTTGCAACGTGGCCTTCATATTTCACAACGACAGATTCTGTTTTACTTGTTATTTCCATTATATATACCCCTCTTTTCTCCATAAAGATTATACTTATATAATTATAGAAAACCACTGAAAAATCCTTCTTTTTTCTCAATTTTCTGTCTAATAATCTCGCAATTTGTACATTTACCGTATAAAACATACAATTCCGTTGAAAAATATAGAAATTAAAGTCGGTTTATCCATGCTTTTCATCTATTTACCATTACAATGAAATGGTGTATTCTTAAGTTTGATAAAAAACAAATATTGAAATTCATTCGCCTTACTATGTAAAAAAGGCTTTATACCCATCTTTTGGGTGTTGTAATAAAGGAATGAAGAACTGGAGGAACATATGGTTAATAAGTTGAAACAAACGGATAACTACTTCCCACATTTCCTATTGCTATTCATTGTGTTTCAACCAATTTTAGATTTATTAACATCTTTTTCAATCTATATACTACACATGAGCGCAACAGTTGGAGTTGTAGTCCGTTTCGCCTTTATGCTTCTTGCATTAGGGTACCTACTTCTTCATCACAAACAACAAGATGCGAAAAAGTACATCCTCTATTTATGCTTACTCGGAATCGCACTCGCAATTGGTCTTGTAAATAATATGATGGTTAAATCTCCAGTTTCATTTGGAGAAGAAGTTAAATTCATCTTAAAGAGCGTATATCCAATTGTGCTACTGTTTGGATATATTATCGCCTTTAAAGAGCTAAAAAATAAAGAGTATGTATTTCATAAAATCATTACATATTTCTTATATGCAACTTTAATTTTAAGCATTACAATGATTGTCGCAATGCAAACTGGAACGGATTTCCCAAGCTATCCTCACTCAAAAATCGGTTCAAGAGGTTGGTTCTTCGCTGGAAATGATTTAAGTTCTCTTTTCGCCATTATGTTCCCAATCATTGTCTTATATTCGATTCATAAAACAACTTCTTTCTCGAAAATATATTACTGGATTCCAACAATACTTGCGATGTATGCAAGTATTATGGTCGGAACGAAAGTCGGATATGGCGCAATTGTTATTACATTAGGCGTAGCACTTTTCTTCTCATTCATTGAATATATGATAAATCGTAAAAAAGAAGGAAAAGGATTCACACATATTGTAAATACCGTTGTTGTCGCAGTTATACTAGGAGGTTTAATCGCTCTTACACCGCATACTCCTATCGCAAAAAATATGGGCATTCACATGCAAATATACGAATACAAAAAATCAGTGCAAGAAGAGAAAGATCGAAAAGAAGGAAAAGTAATTAAAGCAGATCCAGAAGATGCAAAAAAACATGCAAAAGGTGAACTTACAGATTCTGAAGTAAAAAGTTTAATTTACAGTGATCGCGACAAATTCTTAAAAACATACAAACAATACTATAAAGACGCACCGCTTTCACAAAAACTATTCGGAATGGGTTACGCTGGTAACTACACAGATAAAATTAAATTAATTGAAATGGACTTCCATGACCTATTTTTCGCCTTTGGAATTGTCGGTTTCCTTATTTACTTAATACCTCTTCTATACTTTGGTATTAAATTATTTATCCGCATGATCACAAACTTTAAGAAAATCATGAGCGTAAAGTATATGCTATTAGCAAGCACACTCGTTCTATCACTTGGCATTGGCTTTATGTCTGGCCACGTATTAACAGCGCCATCCGTTAGTATTTTCTTCGTTGTTATACTCGCTTATATCATTGTTGATTTTGAAATTGAATAAAAAGAAGGTGCTACGAAATATTAGTAGCACCTTCTTTTTTATTTAATTAATGTTTTACGTATTCTAAACTTTCTTTTGCAATATACGCTTCTGTTACAGTAGGATTATCTGAAATAACTTTAACCCACGCTTTTCCATTTATTATCTCTTCACCAGTAACTGTGACAACTACATTTGTATTTAAACGATACAGTCGCTCATTTGATATACTAGGATTCTTTTTCACTTCCACGTTATTCATCACACGTGCAAGTTTGTACTTGTTGTATTCTTTTTTACCTAAATAAGAATCAAAACGGTTCATATGCCCCGCTACTTTTTTACCCCAGTTCGCATCAGATGCATATTTCGCATTTAAACCAGCAGCTTTATCACCTGTATATGTTGCTGTATAACGCCAATGTCCTGGATTTAAATATCCTTCATTCATGTATAATTTTGCTGCATGTTCAATACAATCTTCTTTTGAATTGAATGCTTCTCCGTTACCATACGGACTATCGTCTGTTGCTTTTAAACCAAATAAATTATTTTTGTCTTTTGCAAGAGCGCTTGTTCCATAATAACTTTCATGAATTGCTAATGAATATAAGAATAGTGCATTTACATTATACTTGCTTTCTACTTCTTTAAATTTCTTTCCTAAACCAATTAATGGAGAGTCTGGCTTAATCGATTTCACATAACTATCTAGTTGTTCAGCTGTATAATCTGTTTTCGAACGTAATGATAAATAATTGAAATATTGATAGAAAGTTTCGTCTCCAAATGTCTTTCCATCTACACTATACATTTGCTGTCCTTGCTTCATGAAAGAAGGTGCCACACCATATCTAAATTCTGTATATCCAGGTGAACTTGTATTATATGTATAATATTTATGGTATAAATATCCATCTGATTTCACATAATAAGACGACTGTTTCATTTCATTTGTAGGAATTAAAGTGATTTCATTCTTCTTCACATAACCTGTTAAACCAGAAAGTTGAACTTTCACACGATCTTCGCCAACTTCTAACACTTTCAATTCTGTTCCATACTGAATATACGTATATACTGTTGACAAATTCTCATCATAAATATTAATGATGTTTTGCCCAGTTATTCTTTTCGCACTTGCAAAACCATCTTTAATCCATAAAAATTCGTTCTCGTATTTTACCGCATTCATACCTTTATTTTGAGCAGCCGTAACCGCTTCTTTATACGTATTATAGCGCTCTACTTCTTGCTCTGTTCCGTTTTCTCTTACATTTGTCACAACATATTTCTTAGTTTCTACAGGATTGCTATTTCCGTTTTTTTCAATCGTCTGAAGCATACGATCCAACATAGCTGAAGCCATCCCTCTTGTAGCTGATAAATGTGGTCTAAATGTATTATCTTCTGGATACCCTTTAATAATTTGAGTGGCCACCATAACTTGTACATGCTCTTTATAGTTAATACTATCTTTATCAGTAAAGGTAAGCGGACTTACAGCTACTTTAATATTTTTATAGTCTAACGCTCGCTTTACCATTATCGACATTTCTTCACGTGTAATCACATCATTTGGTGAGAATGTCTCGTTCGTACGACCATTAATAATTTTCGCTCCATATGCTCTACTTACACCATCATATAAACCGTAAGTCTTCGGCACATCCTCGAAATTCGAATCAGCTTTCGGTAAATTTAAAGCCCTTGCTATGAATGTAGCAAACTCTGCTCTTGTTACTAATTTATCAGGCGCATATACATTGTCTCCATACCCCATTAAAACTCCTTTAGTAATAAGTGAGCGCATATTCGTCTCAAACATATGTCCTGTAATATCATCATTTGCCGCATAACTTGAAATAGGAGTTAAAAGTAATGATCCCGTTAATGCCACTGCTGTTATACCTTTTGAAAAAGTCTTCAAGTTTACCCTCCTCGTAATCTACGAATTTATTATCACAAATTTGATTATATAATAATCGCAATCATTTTAGCATAATAAATAGGAATTAAAATAAAACGTTTTTGTAATTAGAATTTTCATTAAATTCAAAACAAAAATAAAAGACACTTTACTTTTTTAATAAAGTGCCTTTTTCCATATGATCAATGAGTTTCTTTGTTGCCTGTTTGCCTTGCAACCGAAGCTCATCTATTGTCAATTGTAACTCTTGCTGCACAGTTCCTTGTTGCATTAATTGCTTTTTCGCAATTTCATATAAATACTCAGCACTCCATTCACCATCCACACTCCCTATAACTGGCTGATTCACTTGACTTAAAAACGAATCAATTTTCGGATCGTATGAAATCCCGACCATTGGAGTTTTGGCTACGGCAGAAAAAACAAGTGCATGAAGACGCATACCAATTAGTAATGAACATTGTGATAAAATGAATATTTTCTCGTCGATATCCATTTTATACGGAAGCATATACGTCTCTTCTCCCATTAAGTCTACTACTTCACGCGAAGCTTTTTGATCAAATGGCTCATGCATTGGAACAAATAGAATTTGGTATCCTTCTTGCTTTAATTTTTTTAGTGCCGCAGCTAATTTTTTTATATAATCTTCTTTTGCATTCCAATAACACACACTAACCGCAATTACTTTTCCATGTATCGAATGCTTTTGCAACCAATCCGATTGTTTTGTCCGTTTCCATGTTAAAACAGGGTCTGGAACAATTTCAATATCGTTTTTTATGCCAAGTTCTTTTAAATATAAAAACGAATCCTCATCTCGAACTGATACATAGGAAGCTTTTGACAAGTTCCATTTTACTAATAGACGATTATATCCTTTTGTAATTGGACCTATTCCTTGTGAATAAATATAATACGGCTTTTTTAATAATCGAGCGAGTCCCATAATACCCGTATAATATAGAATACTCTTCGTACTTGTCTGATCTTGAAGAAGGCTCCCGCCACCGCTAATAACTCCATCACTGTTTTTTATCGCATGATAAACAGCTTTTATATCCCAGCGATCTACCGATTCTACACCATACATTTCCTTTGTATATTTAGAATCATTTGATAGTACTACTAGTTCTATATCCGGGTTCTCTTTACTTAACGATTCAATAATTGATTGTAGAATCGCCTCGTCTCCAACATTATAAAAACCATAATATCCTGATAAGACTAAACGCACCCTAAATCTCCTCCAAAACTAGGTAACCGTTTATTTCATCTAACATAAACTAGTACCCATTCCTTACCTAAACACTTGATACCCTACATAGTTTCCTCTTTATCAGTTCATATGAATTATAATAAAAAATTAAATTTCTATATTTATCTTTTCAAAAATGGTATTTTGTTTATTGATATCCATTTTAATTTCAAAGCACATACACCATACAAAATGGTTGTAATACTTAATGCTATACCACTGAATAATAACGTCATAATTCTTGAAGTTGTAACATCTATCACATTACATAATTCATACAATCCTAGTCCCAAAATACATGCTATTGCTAGCACACCGAAAAAGCTTTTTAAATGAATAGAATAGGCAATATAGCTTCGAATATACAAATGATTTACAATACAAATCAATACGTAAGTAATTACGTGTACTATACGCCGCTCCATCTATGCCAAACTTCTGCACGAACATAATGTTTAACATGACTTTCACACAACTCGCACCAATAACAATCCATGCAGCTTGTGCAGAACGGTTAATGCCCTGTAAAATACCTATCGATAATACCATAACCGCAGTAAAATACGAACTGCCAATCATAACTGTTAACATACTACTGCCTTTTACATCTGTGAACAATCCGACATTTAACGGTACTGTTAATGCCATCAACCATATTGTTAACGGTGCTGTCAAAACATGCGCTAGTCGATTTGTATTTTGAATTGTTATTTTCGCCAAATTTATATCTCTTTTGGCCAATGCGGAAGTTAAGAGTGGTATTAACGGAAATACAATTGCACTTGCAAAAATAACAATTATTTGCGTGAATGCAAAACCGCGACTGTATATTCCAAATTGTTCTTGAATTTCTGTTGATGATCCTTGTAATACATGCGGTATTGTAAGCGAGTCTACTAAATTTAAAAGTGGCATTGATAAAGCTCCGATAGCGATTGGGATCGATACCCGCAATATCTTTTTGCCGTTTTCTCTTAAATCTCGGAGCGAATAGGAATTGCTTTTATTGTAGTATGGACTTCTATTATATTTTATACGCAAATATATAAGCGAACTAATGACTCCAAGAAAAGAGCCAACCATCGCACCACTAGTAATAACAGTATTACTCTTATCCCATGATACTAGTATGTAAGCAATTATTAACATAAAAAACACACGTACAAATTGCTCAATGACCTGTGATACCCCTGTTGGTTTCATATCACCGAAACCTTGAAAATACCCTCTATACACCGCCATGTATGGCGCAATGAGTAATGCTAATGAAGTAATAAGCAACGGCATTCTAGTTTCTTGTCCACCGAGCATATTCGCAATTTCAATAGAAAATAATACAATGACTAAACAGCCGAAAACGCCAAATGCTATCCCAATAATTGACGCTGATTTAAATAATTTCGCAATTTCCTTTTGCTTATTTTTTTCGTTCAACTCTGCAATTAGTTTCGAAATTGCAAGTGGAACTCCGGCTACCGATAATGTAAGAGCAATCATATATACAGGAAAAACAAGGCGAAAAATACCGAGCACTTCATCTCCTGCAATATTTTGTAATGGAATTTGAAAAAAACTACCAAGCAATTTTGACAAAAAAGTTGTAATGGTTAAAATTGCTGCTCCTTTTACAAATGTTTTATTCATATTTTTTCTCTTTTCTTTTATACATATACTCTCAAACATATTGTTTTAAGCGATAGGGATTCATTTTATCCCATTGGTTATCATAACAAATTTATTATAGGTTGAATACTTGGTTTTTTTTTCAAAATAGAAAAGCGAACCCATTTAAGCCTGTCTCTTCACAATATTTTTCTAATTCCTTCCATTATATATGTACACACTATAAGCGTTTCTGTTACGCCAAAAGAGCCCTTCCTCACTGTCACTGCGATACATATTACTAAAAACATTATAAAAACATCCCACAACTCTACATTATAATTTATGTAAAATTGTGAGATATTCTAATTACTATCTAAACACTTAAGATTTTCAATTGCTCTTTCTGTTCATCGCTTGCCATTACTGTGATTGTTTTTTCAATACTCGGATGTACTTGCTCAAGCTTTACACTTGCTCCTACTTTATTTGATTGCTCAACAAAATTTAATAATGCCATAGCTCCTGATACATCCATATAACGCACATCTTTCATACGTAAAACAACCGGTGACTTCACATCTTGTAAAGTAGAGAAAATACGATCTACTGATAGGAAAGAGAGCGGCCCTTGAATTGTGTACGTTTCTTCTTTTTCTTTTACGATAGAAGTTTTACGTTCTTTACATTTCACCATATATATGATGAACGAAAGAATAATACCAAAGGCAACAGCAATCATTAAATCGAACTTCACCGTTACAATCATCGTTACGAGCATAACAACGACATCACCTTTAGGAGCGACATGCATCTTTTTCATGCTTCCCCAATCGAACATTCCAATACCAGTTAAAATTAAAATCCCTGATAATACAGCAAGTGGAATATATTGTACGACCGAACCAAGACCCATAATAAAAATAAATAAGATAACACTATGCATACATGCCGAAAGTGCCGTTTTACCGCCACTTCTTATATTCACGATAGACCTTACAGTCGCACCTGCACCTGCTAATCCGCCAAACAATCCGCTCATCATATTACCGATACCTTGTCCAACGAGCTCTTTATTACTTTTATGACGTGTACCTGTCACATTATCCATTACGACCGATGTTAACAACGAGTCAATCGACCCTAACAAAGCAATACTAAGCGCTGGTAAAATAAGTGCTGCTATTCCTGTTCCACTTAAAGATGGAATATGAAGCGTAGGTATCGCTTCTGGAATAGTTCCAATCTTTTCAATTACTTTATTTAGTGAAAGATTTCCGATAATCGGTAACTTTACTGTAAGTCCTTCGAGTAGAGAAGAAAATAAAGGAAGCAAAGCTGTCACACCGACTAGCGCTACTAAACTAGACGGAATCGCCTTAATCCATTTGCCAGAAACAATCATTACAATAATCGTTAACACAACAAGTAGAAAACTATTTTGTACGTGTTTTATTTCGCCTAAAATAATGATTAATGCAATACCATTCATAAATCCTGAAACGACAGGATACGGAATATATCGAACGTAAGAACCAAACTTACATACACCGAATAAAATTTGAAATAATCCTGCCATCATAAAGGCAATAAAACTTGCCTCTAACCCGTGCGTCGCAATAACTCCTGTTGCAATAACGGTAATCGGTCCAGTTGGCCCTGTTACTTGCCCAGGTGTCCCGCCAAATAACGCTGCGAATAAACCTGCAAAAATTGCACCATACAATCCAACAAGCGCTCCCTCAGACGTTCCTGTCGCAGCAATACCAAACGCAATCGCAAGTGGTAACGCAACAATCGCAACAGTAAATCCTGCTAAACATTCCTTTGCTATTTTTTGAAACATAAAAAAACCACCTTTGTATAAAGTCCATGTTCCATTGTACACCTAAAAAGATACATTCGTTAGCTCACTTTTTACATTCTCGTGACGTAAACGTATTCAACGAAAAGTTTTCCCCTTATCTTTGGAAACAATTGCAACTATGCTATAATGAACAAATTAAATCTTTTACTATATACTTGGAGGCACTATGCTAACTTTTGAAGAAAAATTATCGATTATTGAATCTTTCCCAGAACTAGAAAGAAAGAACGTATCATTAAAACGTGTAAACTTCCACTTTGAAGAAAGTCGTTTAGATAAAAAGAACGTTGTATTTCATTTACACCCAAATGGAAATGGATTTGTATATGCAAGCGGTATTAAAGGTTATAAAACAGATGATAAAGGTATGGTTAACATCCGTGAGTTTTCAGCAGAGGAGTTACGTTCAGTAATTGAGAAATCAATTGACCTTCTATCACAAGAAGAGGTAGTAGCACCTGTAGAACCTGCGAAAGAAGAAGAATGGCAGAACGAAGATGGTCATATTCTTACTCTTATTTCAGAGGATGACATGTGGAACGTGTACGCTGGTGTAAACTTAGACGGTACATTCAACTCTTATCCAGAAGCTGCGGAATACCTTGATGAAGAAGGCTTTTCACGCAAATAAAAATAGAAACCTATTTCATTCAACGACTTTTATAGTAATCAAAGAAGACACTTAAGGTGTCTTTTTTTGTTATATAAACTCCTTTCTCACACTATCTCTACTAATTTTCATAAAATGATTCAGAGGAGGTTTATATGAATACAACTGCTAAATTAATAAATTGGAAAGAACATGGCGATATGATTATTCTAGAATGTGAATTAAATGGAAAACGCTTCGAGATATCAACATATAAACAAAGAATATATAATGCACACCTTTTATCAGATGACGTTTATATTCGTTTATATTCGTTTAGACTCATCTGATAATATAATTGGAATAAATATTTATAAAAAGTAAGAAAAGCCCCCTATTCCGTAGGCGGGCTTTATCTTTATCACACAATATCAGAGTATACTCTCTTTTTTTCATACAGTTTATGTAATTATACATATTCATCAAAAATACACTAAATGAATATTACATGTAGTAAAATATAACTTGTGGGCACGTTCTATAAAGCAGATTCTTTTAAAAGGCGTAACATATCAATTATTATAGGGGATGTGGCGTCACTTCAATATTGATCTCAAATCTCTTGTCTTTTGTGAACTAACAATCTAGTGTATATAGACGATTCTGCTTTATAGTATGTGTTTACACTCATAACAAAGGGGTAATGGTAATACGGATAGATTCGTATGAAATGAAATGGTTCAAGTCGAAGAGAGGCACCTTAGGGTGCCTTTTCTTTTTGTATTACATCCACTTTGTTTTTCCACCTTATTTCAAATGCGCTAATTAACCTTCACCAAGAAGAAATGAGAATTAACAAAGATATTGTTTCTTCTGTTTAATATAGAAAAATGAAGGATACCCCATAGATATGGGGCATCCTTCATTTTCTATTTTTTCGCACCTTTCAACGACTCCCTCAGTACAAACTTCTGCAACTTCCCGCTCGCATTACGAGGGAGTTCATCTACAAATAAATAATGACGCGGACGTTTATAATCTGCTAGTTCATCACTTTCTTTGCAATACGTTTCTAAATCAGCTTCTGTTATTGTTTCATCTTTCTTCACAATAACTGCCACAACACGCTCTCCCCATAATTCGTCTGGCTCACCAAGTACCGCCACATCTAATATACCAGGATGACTATGAAGGAAATCTTCAATTTCACGAGGATAAATATTTACGCCACCGCTAATTACCATATCATCAACGCGATCAGCAACGAATAAATAACCGTCTTTATCAAAATAGCCTAGATCACCAGAATGATACCATCCTTTATACATCGATTTTTTATTCGCTTCTTCACGATTATGATAGCCAGCCATCATAGTTGGGCCGCGCAAAATAATTTCTCCCACTTCATAAGGAGGTAATACATCCTCTGGTTCTGCCGGTTCATCCTCGTTCGGTTTCACAATACGAACTTCATGGCTAAAGCATGGCGTGCCTGCTGAACCAGCTTTCGTAATTTGATCCTCCTCTACGAGAAACGCAACAACTGGTCCCATTTCTGTCATTCCGTATATTTGAACAAGATCAATATAAAGGCGTTCTTTACATTCCTTCACTAACGCCGGTGCCATTGCTGCTCCGCCGTATATACCAATCTTCATCGAAGTTAAATCATACTGAGCTAAATCTTTTTGCAACAACATATTCCACATCGTCGGCGCTGCAAAGAACGTCGTAATCTTTTCTTCTTGAATCGTATGTAATACTGTTTCTGTATCAAAATGATGCAAAATAACATTCTTTCCACCAACTTGAATGCGTGGTATGATTCCGGCATTTAATTCACCACAGTGATATAAAGGCGCCACAACAAGCCCTACACTATCTCTATTATATTTAAGGAAATACGTACAAATCATACTATGCTCAGTCATTTCACGATGACGATGTAATACGCCTTTCGGATGACCTGTCGTACCGCTCGTATAAAGCATTGAACAATAATCCATTTCATCAATTTCGATATTTACTTTCTCAGAAGATGCTTCATTCACTTTTTCATGGTAGGAACTTGCATAGGAAGGTTTATCGTTTTCTATAGACCAAAAAGATGTATTTGGAAAATCTCTTTCAATTATAGCAACAGTTGACTCAACTGCTTTTTCAAAGACAACGACTTTCGAGGATGCGTCCTGAAGAATATAAGATACTTCTTTTGCTTTTAAGCGGAAATTAATCGGGTTAAAGATCGCTCCAATTTTCGCACAGGCTAAGTAAACGTTTACAAATTCACGGCAATTATATAAGTAAACAGATACAGTATCTCCCTTTCTTACCCCTTCTTCTAATAGAGCATGCGCCGTTTTATTTATTTGTTCATCCCACTGTTTATACGTCCAGCGAATATTCTTTTCAGGTTCCACTAACGCCTCTTTATTCGGATACTTACCAACTGATAAATCAAAAATTCTCCCTATCGTCATGTACATGCCAACAATTTCCCCCTTTTCTCTTTCATAAATCTATCATTTCGTCCATAAGTAGACATTGTCCTTTAATGATTTGACTAATTTTTCTGATTATTATCGACATAGTTTTACATACGGTGCCACTAAACGGTAAATGAAATTATATCAGCGTTTTTCCAGATATATCGACCGTAACTTGAAATATATCAGCGTTTTTCAAAATATATCAGCGCAACTCGAATTATATCAGCGATTTTTCGAATATATCGACTTACCGACAAAAACTGACAAGATATAATCGGACCGCCCGTTACTGCAGGATAAAAAGAGGTTGTTCCAACTCGGAACAACCTCTTTCTTCTTATGCAAATAGCTCTTCTAAAATTTTCAGTTTATCTTCTGTATATTTTACGAAGCCATCGTTATATGATTTTGGATCTTTCGGATTTGCGAAGTGCGTAATTGCTCCTGTCTTCGGATGAACAAATTTACTTGATGCACCACAACCAAGTCCGATAATTGATTGTACTTCTTCCATAATGACAATGTTGTAAATACTTTCTTGCGTCGGCATTGCATAACCAACGTTCTCTAAGTTACCTAAAATATTCTTTTGACGATATAGGTAATATGGTACGTAATTATGCTTTTGCGTCCACTCTTCTGCTTCGTGCATCATCGCTGTAATTTCTTCGCGACCTGCTACTTTATATTTACGTTTGTTTTGCGTCATTTCAGAAGCACGTTTAAATGATAACGTATGAACTGTTAATGATTCTGGCATTAACTTTTCTGTTTCATCTAACGTATGTTTGAAGATATCTAACCCTTCACCAGGAAGACCAATAATTAAGTCCATATTAATATTGTTCATTCCCATTTCACGAGCTAAATGGTATTTCTCAATTGTTTCTTCTACAGTATGATGACGTCCAATTGCTTTTAGTGTCTCTTGATGGTATGACTGCGGATTAATACTAATACGGTCAATATTCCATTTATTTAACACTTCTAGCTTTGCTGGCGTGATCGTATCTGGGCGACCTGCCTCAACTGTTACTTCACGCACATTTTTCACATCTGGGAATGCTTCATACATTTCTTCATACAGCATATCCATCTCTTCTGCTGTAATACTTGTAGGTGTACCGCCGCCGTAATAAATCGTCGTAACTTTTACACCTTTTTCTTTTAAAAACTTACCAATTTCACGAACTTCATAATGTAAACCACCCAAGAACGAATCAACAGAGCCTTGGCGTCCATTAATCGCATAAGCCGGGAATGTACAATATGCACATTTCGTTGGGCAGAACGGAATACCGATATAAATACTTACTTCTTCTTTCAAACGGTATAAATCCGGAACAACTGCTAATTGGCAATCAACAATGCGCTGAAGAAGTTCAATTTTCTCTTCATGAATTAAATAACTTTCACGAAGCTCTTGATGCGCTTCTTCTTTTGACATACCATTTTGAAGCATTTTATGAAGAAGTTTCGTCGGACGTACTCCCGTTAAAATACCCCAGCTTTGTTCAATACCAGTTAACTGCTGAAGAACAGAAAGATATACATAAGAAACAACGTGCTTCACTTGCTTCATACGCTCTTTTTCATCTGTGAAAGCAGATAAATCTTTCGAGAATGTTTCTTCATACACATTTCCTGTGCTAACATCCGTTAATCGAGCGGATGCTTTCACATTATCCTCAATGTGTATATCAACGATAAGATTCGCTTCCTCTTGTTCAAATCCAATCGTACTATCTTCAAAAAATAAGCCGCCAATATTTTGTAGCGGACGTAAAAAACGATCATCTTGTAACGTTTTAATTGAAATTAACAACATTATCACCTTTTCATTTGCAAACTCTCTTTAGTTTACTTGAAGGGCGTTTACAGGTCAATACAGAAGGTTTTACCTGTTTCTCTTACATTTTTTCAAATAATTCTTTTTATGAATATCGCTCATGTATATAGACATCATCATTTTCTCTTGTTAAAATTTATTAGTACTAAAATCGATACATAGTGAAAATACAATATAAAAAGGAGGAATGTTAACACTAGATTCCATAATCTAATGTGTTAAAAAAAATATGAAAAAGAAATTTTATAGTGTTTTAACTCTCTCTCTTGCATTACAAACTGTTCTTGCACCTACTTATTCATTTGCAGAGAGGGCTGAAAAATCCGCTGAAGTATATACGGAAGATCAAGTTTTTAAAAGTATTAAAGAGCATGTTAATGAGCATAGTACTCATGAAGAAGATATCGAGGTTACTGGTCAATTCCTACTATACACTTCAAAAAAACATTCATTATATAACGCGAATGATTTAAAAAACAAATCGAATATCGAGATTACAGAACAAGTCGTAACGGCGACAAAGAAAAAAGGAAATGCTTATTACATAACGACGCCAACTGGCGCTGGATGGATAGATAACAATGATAATAGCTTAGAAGTTCAAGAGATTCATAAACTATCTAATCAAAAATTAATCGTAAAAGAAGAAGCTTCCATACATGCCCTTCCGTTCCAATCATTTAAAGAAGAAGGGAAACTACAGCCACAAGTCATAACTCCTACTGAACAAGCTGGAAATTGGTTTAAAGTCCAAATAAATGAAACAACAAAATGGATTTATGCACCTTCTGCTACATTTGAAGGTACAAAAGCTTCATTATTAAAAAACAGTCGTACTGCTAAAAATAGTTTATTGAGATCGCCAGAAGCTCTACAAACAAACAATATTTATGGCGTTACATTTAAAGAAATGATTGTCCCAAAAGGAAATGACGATATTCGCCCTGGCTACCCGATGGTGCCTAAATATATTACGATTCACGAAACGGCTAATACAGCGAAAGGTGCCAATGCTCTAAATCATGCAAAATTCTTAGATAATCAAGCACGCGGAACAGCTGATCGTGCCGCATCTTGGCATTTCACAGTAGATGATAAAGAAATTTATCAACATCTTCCAGTAAATGAAGTTGGATGGCATGCTGGAAATAAAACTGGAAACTATGAATCTATCGGAATTGAAATTGCCGTTAATCAAGATGGAAACTATGAAAAAGCGGTAGAAAATGCCCGTAAATTGGCAGCTTATTTAATGAACGACTTAAATATTTCTCTAGATAAGGTCCAAAAACATCAATTTTGGTCAGGAAAAAACTGCCCTGCGTTTATGATTCAACGCGGACAATGGGATGCTTTCTTAAAAGGAACTGAAACATACTATAAGGAAAACCAAAAAAATCCCGTAACTGATGACATTACAGGTGGATGGTATGAACAAGACATTCGTCAATTAGCAGCTAGAGGCATTATGCAAGGAGAAGGGAACGGCAAGTACTTCCCAGAACGTCTTGTAACGCGTGCTGAATTTGCTACACTAATTACTCGTGCTTTACAATTACCAAGTGGAAATGCTAATTTCACAGACTTAGAACAAGTACACCCATCGTTAAGAGACGGTATTAATCGTGCAGCAAGCGCAGGCATAATCCGCGGACGTGGTGATAATACATTTGATCCAAATACTACAATTACACGCGAAGAAGCTGTTATTATGATCGATCGTTCTCTAAAACACGCTGGTATTTTTGCAAAACAAGTTGAACTACCATTCGTAGACCAAAACTTAATTTACGCTAAAGAAGAAGTACAAAGAGTGTATGGATATGGAATTGTAAAAGGTAATGAATTTAATCAATTCGTACCAAAAGGACCATCACAACGTGCACACGCAGCTGCATTTATAAACAGAATGCTTAGCGTAATTGAAGCTTAACATATTTATCATTCCATATAGATATTTTCATTTTATCTGTATTCACTTAAAAGGCATCAGAGATTATATATCTCTGATGCCTTTTATACATCTTTTAACTATTTTTAGCCATGAATCTTAAACGTATTCCTAATAACAGAAGCATAAAACCGATGAATGGAACGTAATTCGTATTGTGTCCTGTAGCTGGAAGTTGTTGATTATTAGAAGAACCTTGTCCTTTTTCTGGTAAATTAGGTTTTTCTACTCCCTCACCTGGTTTTTCTGTTCCTTCACCCGGCTTCTCTGTTCCTTCACCTGGCTTTTCTGTTCCTTCACCTGGCTTCTCTGTTCCTTCACCTGGCTTTTCTGTTCCTTCACCTGGCTTTTCTGTTCCTTCACCTGGCTTCTCTGTTCCTTCACCTGGCTTCTCTGTTC
>NZ_JAKUGE010000051.1:0-41181 GCF_022663795.1 Bacillus cereus group sp. BfR-BA-01349 | reverse complement strand
AAAACTAAAAGGATTGTCCCCTGTGCAATACAGAGTTCAATCCTTAGTAGCTGCTTAATATATTTGTCTAATTTTTTGGGTTCAGTTCAAATGATAGAGGACTTTTTCCAAGTATATTCTATTTTAAAGTTCTTACTTACCTTTTACTTTAAAAGATATTGCTGTAACTTCTTTATTAACAGTTCCATCCCGTTTGGACTTACAATAATCTTCCCATTCGCTAACGAAATATTGCTGTCTGAAATATCTCCTGTAAGTGCACAAGCTCTTGGAGATTGATATTTTCGTAAAATAATCTGATCCTCTTCTATAAACATTTCAAGAGAATCTTTTTCTACAATTCCTAAACTCCGTCTTATTTCCATTGGAATAACAATACGCCCCATACTATCTGCTTTACGAGTAATTCCTCTTGATTTCATAAAATGCCACCCTTTATATTTATCTAATATTACGGTATTCATTTTAGCAATAAACAACAATTAGGAATAGTTCGTATTACAGTACTTTTTTTAGAAATAAATAACAATTAGGAATAGTTTATGTTAAAATTCTTTCTTGTTTATTCTTGATTTTTAATATATTTTTCCTTGATCATTTTTATATATTGTTTTCTTTCAGTTAGTTCAAATATAAATAATGCTTTTTTTATGTCTGTTAAACCAACTTCATTAGAGTGCTGAACTTTCAATAAAATTGCACCTTTTTCAAAAAACAATTCACCTAATAAGTATAAAGTATTCATATTTATGGCTAATTTTATGCCTATTTCACTATACTTTATTGCTTCTTCATATTGATTTGCAAGGTGTAAACATTTTGTTAACGTATGAATGAGTCTTAATTTGATTTCTTTTTCTCTAGGAAATTCTATCTTATTAAAATTAATTAAACTTTGTTTTAATATATTTATACTTTTCTCATACTCTTCATTTTCTGCATGTATTATAGCAATTGAATTCATTATGCTTATTTCTTTTTCTGATAAAAAGTTAGTACTACTTAAGGTTTGTTTTAGTGCTCTATTTAAAATGTCAAAAGCATTACTTGTTGCTCCATTTACATAATATATAGCAATCGCTTCATGCCATAATAGAAATTGTTTATCTTCTTTTGATTGGAAATTATCATCATTTTTCTCTTTTTTTACTATTTCGTAAAGCTCATTATATTGTTTTTGTTTTACACAATCTCTCATTACACATTTTACATTTTCAATATATTTTATTTTTTTATTTTTGGTTAGTGCGAATATATAATTTGGATCAATACCAAGTCTTTCAGATAATTGATACAACAATATGCTAGATGGATAAATAATACCTTTTTCTATCTTACTAATTTGACTTTGTGAACATATTCCATGACATAATTCAGATTGTGACATGTTTTTTTTCTTTCTAAGTTCTTTAATAATAATACCAAGATTGTAGAATTCCATCTTTCCTCCCTCAAATGTAACACTTTATGAGTATAAGAATATTTTCCAACTTTTAATGTAATGTAAAATTGATATAGTTACAATTACTAATTATATGGATTTATAGTTTCTTTTACAAACTTGTACCACAATACGAGAAATTATTAAAATATGGTTCACTAATAATCAATGTGCGTTTTATTCACCCCCACTGATTATTAGTTAAACCAATCGGGCTGCCCGGCAAATAGCGGGATAAATTCCAATACAAAAAAGGAGCCTATAAATTTTTATAGACTCCTTTTTATTTCGTCGTTATTACTTAGCTAATTCTTTCGTACCCTTCATTACATCAATGAAGAATCCCCAGTTATTCACTACAGAAGAAATACTGATATGTTCATCTGGAGTGTGGACGTTGAAAATGTCTGGTCCGAATGAAATTGCATCTAATTCAGGCATCTTTTGAACGAATGCGCTACACTCAATCCCCGCATGTACAGCGAAGATTTCAATTTCTTTATTGTATTTTTCTTGATGTACTTTTTCAAATAAATTACGAATTTGTGAGTTTGGATTGTATGGCCATTCTGGATACTCTGACTCTATTTCAAATGTACCACCAACTAATTCAGCAATATATTTGATTTCTTCTGCAACATGTTGTTTTAAACTACTTACAGAACTTCGCACTTCGTTACGTAATTTAATTTCATCTTGCAACGTTTCAATAACGCCTAAATTTGTTGAGCTTTCTACAAGACCTTTAATATCCATGCTCATACTTTGAATGCCATTCGGAATTAAGAATAATGATGAAATAAGCTGCTTTTGTGTCTCTTTAGCAAATACTTTTTCAACTTTTTCATCCAATTTTGTCAGTGTAACATGAACATCTGGATCAACAGCACGCATTTCTTCTTGTAATACACGTGTCCATGATTCTAGTTTTTCTTCTACTTGTCCTACATCTTCTGTACGAATTAAAATTGTAGCTACACTTTCACGCGGAATTGCATTCGTTTTTAATCCGCCGTGAACTTCACTTATGTAAAACTCCGTATGTACTGATAAATCACGTAATACTCGTCCTAATACTTTGTTCGCATTACCGCGTTGCTTATCAATTTCCATACCAGAATGGCCGCCTTTTAGACCACCAACATATAGACGGTATGCATCCATATTCGCTGGCGTTTCATCCCAAATTACGGGAATTGTTTCAACAGCTTTCGCACCACCTGCACTACTTACAAGTAATTTATGATCTTCTTCAGAATCAATATTTATAAATATCTTTCCTTCAAAATGATTTGGATCAATAGCAAAAGCCCCGCCCATTGTCGTTTCTTCTTCAGTAGTGATAACGACTTCAAGTGCTGGATGCGGAATTTCTTTTGAATCTAATAAAGCTAATGCATACGCAACTGCAATACCATTATCAGCACCTAGAGTTGTTTGATTTGCATATAACATGTCCCCAATGATTCGTAATTCAATTGGATCTTTTTCAAAATCATGTACTGTTGCTTGATTTTTTTCGCAAACCATATCCATATGACCTTGAATAATAATAGCTGGTACATTTTCATAACCAGCTGTTGCTTCTTTTTTAATAATAACATTTAATGCTTCATCTTGAATGACTTCCAAGTTACGCTCTTTTGCAAAGCCCACTAAATAATCACTAATTTCCTTTTCATTACCTGATCCTCTAGGAATCTTTGAAATTTCTGCAAAATGATAAAATACAGGGTGCTTTGTTAATTGTTCTAAAGTAGAATACATTTTTCAAGCTCCTCTCAAAATGAAAAAATAGTATGTAAGTCTTTTATCATTATACCATGATTCATTATTTTACCTTTCTTTTAACTTTTATTGTTCATTTTATGTACAACACTCTTACAATATTGTAAGGGCGTTGTAAGCTATATCGATTTTTCTCATTTAATAATAGTCGTATTCTTTTTAAAGAAACACATTAAAGGAGATAAAGAAAATGAAAAAGTTTTTAGCAATTATTACACTATGTTTATTATTTTTTAGTTTTACTATTGGCTGTGAGAGAGCGTCACTAAATAGAATTGGTAAGGATGTATATTACATGCAGATAAAAGGCGAAGGAACTATCGAAAAAGTAGATGGTAGAAACTTACGAAACTATACGCTGCCCGCATATGATGAAGATGGTGTCAAAAAACAAATTACATTTAGAAGTACAAAAAAAGAAAACAACCATAAATTAAATGAAGACGCGTTTTTACGCCTTTATGTAGATCAAGATGATAATAGCAAAAATGAAATATCATCAATTGAAGTAAAGTCCTATGAAGAGATTCAGAAAGCAGATTTACCTGAAAAAGTAAAAGATAAGTTTACTATTAAATAAAAAAACAAAAGAAAATGCTCTATGCATTTTCTTTTGTTTTTTTCACCTGTATATATTTTGAACTACTATTATTCATCAGTTTCTCTAACCGATTTATATTCTCCGTTAATGCACCTTTCACAAGAGAGAAATCTGTATTGGATTCTTCTTTTTTTTCTTTAAAAAACGAAGACTTTTGTACATTGACTTCAGCCATCTCTTCTCCCCCTTTTCAAAAAGATACAACCTTTTATTTATATTATATAGCAAATGTAGAAAGAGTGTACACTTATGATTTTCTTTTTAATTCTTCTTCTAATTCTTCTACTTGCTGCAACGTATCCCCTTTTATTAAAGAGAAATCTGTTGTATCTTCGTTATCTTCTTTAAAAAAATCATTGTCATAATCTTTTACCACTACAATCACCTCTACATGCTAGTGTAGGAATGATTGTCCAATTTTATTCAACTTTGTCGGATTTTGTTTTTAATTTATGTATAGAAGAAAAGGACAGAAAAAGATTCTGTCCTTATTTACTAAAATAACTATGATGTATTGTTAAATTATATACATTTTCAAAATCCCGATCTTGCAGGTTATTTTTCTTTCCATCAATAACAATGAAAACGTCACTTACTATTTTTGCTGGTATAACCCCGACATTTTCTACTTGCACCGCTTTCTGCTCATTCAATTGCTCGATATGTTCTAACGGAACGATAATACTAAATTGCGAGCGAATACCACGAAAGTTTGTATTTAATTCTTTCGCGGCTTCAAAAACAACAGTTTTCGCGCCAATCTTTTCCCCGTATGAATCTAAAAATGCATTTAAGCTCTTTGTATATTCCTCTCCCGTATGCCATTCCATCGTACCGAATACTGCTGGATTAACATTTTGAATAATTGTCGTGTATATTTCTCCTCTCGCTTTAGATGCAATTAATGATCTTTTTATGGATTGAACTGTCTTGCCAATATCGCTAAATTTCGCACCCCATATTTCTGAAATATTAGGCGTTAAAATGAATGCAATATCTACAAAAATAACCATTGCAGTAAACATTAAAAGATTTTTCCAGAGGGTTAAATCGATTCCTTTTATCATGAAATACACGGTGACAGATATGATAAACAAACCATACCAAGTCTTTCTAATACGTTGCTTTTTCTCCTCGTACAACTCTTCATTTTTCCAATAAAAGAAAACAAGGACTACAAAGACAATCGCTAAAACAAATAAGCCAATTCGAATGTTAGAGATCATTAATCACATCACCCTCCATTCAAAAACTACTCACGATATCATTACATGCGCAAGCTGCTCTCTTTATGACAAAAGACGTGGACAAGCTTCTAAAATTAGCTACATCGCATATATATTAGAAGGTACCACGTCTTTTATCCTGCTATTTGTGGGCAGTAAGACCCCACTGATTAAAATTCCACTTTACCATGAGTCTATATTGTATATGTAGACAAGCATTCATTTCAAATTTTCGTATTAAAAAGAAATATGTTTCGGAATTTCCCCTTCAGGTACTTCTCCATCCATACTTAAATAATAATGACGAATCGGACTTAAGTTTTCGTCTAATTCATAAACAAGCGGAATGCTAGTTGGAATATTTAATGAAACTACACCATCACTTGAAAGGTTGTCTAAATATTTTACTAGCGAGCGAATTGTGTTACCGTGTGATGAAATAATTACTTTATTATCACTTTTTAATGTCGGCGCAATTTCTGAATGCCAATAAGCAAGTACTCTCTTCTCCGTATCCTCTAAACATTCAGTTAATGGAAATTCACCTTTTTTGAGTGTTTTATATCTTGGATCGGTCGCTTCATATCGAGGATCGTCTTCAGTAAGAGCCGGTGGTCTTACATCAACACTTCTTCTCCAAATATGAACTTGCTCCTCACCATATTTTTGAGCAGTTTCATCTTTATTCAACCCTTGCAATGCACCATAATGTCTTTCATTTAGCTTCCAAGATTTATGTATTGGGACCCAAGTAAGATCCATCTCATGAAGTACAATCCATAACGTCCGAATTGCGCGTTTTAATACAGATGTATAAGCCACATCAAAAGTATATCCGTTTTTCTTTAATATTGCTCCTGCTTCTCTCGCTTCACTTAATCCATTCTCTGATAGATCAACATCTGTCCATCCAGTAAAGCGATTTTCAAGATTCCATAAACTTTGTCCGTGACGAATAAGTACAAGTTTTATCATTATAATTCCCCTTTCGGAAATGTGAATTTTATTGTTCCATTACGTACACGTATAAAGTATCTAGTAATGTATCTTTTTATCCATTCACCCTATGACCAATCGATAGTTGCCAAATGTATGGATAAAATTTGTTCTTTTTCAAACGATAAAAACAGAAGCTTTTTCATTATTTTTGATCGACTGGTATTTCCCGTTTCGATATCCAAGCATCAAAACCTGATCGGCTATTTGCCATTTCATTCATAACTTGGTGCCAATTGTCCTCACATGATTCACCAAATTTTGAAAAAATAGCACCCATTTGTTGTCTTTGTACATCACTCAGTTTTTTCTCTAAATCTGTACCTTTTTCTGTTAAAGACAACTGTTTTACACGTCGATCATGCATAGCTTCATTACTCTCAATTAAGCCCTTTTCCACAAGTTGACGTAGCGGCCCGTGGAGAGCTTGTTTACTTATTTCTAATAGTGATAATAACTCATTTACACTTATCCCTGGAAAACGTGCGATAAAAAATAAAATTCGATGATGTACTCGTTGAATGCCATATTCTTTTATAATTTCATCTGGCTTTTCAGTAAATGTTTTATATGCAAAATAAAATAATGCTAATGCCTCATTCATCTGCTCTTCTTTATGTTGTGTCATCTACTTTCCCCCTGTATGTAAATTATACCACAATCTAGTAATGAATATTTTAATCAACGCATTAGAACTTCTTTAGTCTATTGAAACATTCATTGCATAATTAGGAGATGATTCATTTGAAAAAACAATATACTGTAAGTACATATTTATTGGATAGACTACACGAATTAGGAATTGAACATATATTTGGGGTTCCTGGTGATTATAATCTTGCCTTTTTAGATGATGTGATAGCACATAAAAGTTTAAAATGGATTGGCAATTGTAATGAATTAAATGCTGCATATGCAGCAGATGGGTACGCTCGCATAAAAGGAATCGCTGCTCTTATTACTACTTTCGGTGTCGGAGAATTAAGCGCCATTAACGGCATTGCTGGCTCATATGCAGAAAACGTACCAGTTATAAAAATCACGGGTACGCCACCAACAAAAGTAATGGAAAATGGAGCAATCGTTCATCATACGTTAGGCGATGGAAAGTTCGACCACTTTTCCAATATGTATCGAGAAATCACTGTGGCACAAACAAATGTAACACCTGAGCATGCTGTTGAGGAAATTGACCGTGTTTTACGTGCATGTTGGAATGAAAAACGCCCTGTTCATATTAATTTGCCGATTGATGTGTATAATAAACCAATTAATAAACCTACGGAACCAATTTTATATAAACCGATTTTAAGTAATAAAGAAGCGTTGGATAAAATGCTTCTACATGCCACTTCAAAAATAAAAAACGCCAAAAAACCTGTTATTTTAGCTGATTTTGAAGTAGATCGATTTCACGCTAAAGAAAATTTACATCAATTCGTAGAAAAAACTGGGTTTCCCATCGCGACGTTAAGTATGGGAAAAGGAATATTCCCAGAAAAACACCCTCAATTTATAGGTGTTTATACTGGTGATGTAAGTTCTCCGTACTTGCGAAAAAGAATTGATGAGTCTGATTGTATTATTAGTATTGGTGTGAAGTTAACTGATACTATTACAGGCGGCTTCACACAAGGTTTTACAAAAGAACAAGTGATAGAAATCCATCCCTACACTGTGAAAATTATAGATAAAAAATACGGTCCAGTTGCAATGCAGGATGTTTTACAACATTTAAGTGATTTAATTGAGCATCGTAATAAAAATACCCTTGACATTAAGCCATTTATTTTAGAATCATCACCTTTTACTGAAGAGTTCAATCCAAAAGCACAAATGGTCACACAAAAACGTTTTTGGCAGCATATATACCATTTCTTACAAGAAAACGACGTCTTAATTGTAGAGCAAGGAACACCTTTCTTTGGTAGCGCTGCTATCCCTCTACCTAATAACACTGCATATGTAGGACAACCGTTATGGGGATCTATCGGATATACACTGCCCGCTCTACTTGGTACACAGCTCGCCAATTTATCACGGCGCAACATTTTAATTATTGGTGATGGTTCTTTCCAAGTAACTGCCCAAGAGTTATCAACTATACTACGTCAAAATTTAAAACCGATTATATTTTTAATCAATAACAACGGATACACTGTTGAACGTGCCATTCACGGCCAAAACCAACCTTATAATGACATACAGATGTGGGATTACAATAAACTATCAATGATATTTGGATCAGAAGAAAAAAGTCTAACATTTAAAGTAGAAAATGAAGCAGAATTAGCAGAAACCTTAGCAAATATAACTTTTAATAAGAATCAACTTATCTTTATTGAAGTTATAATGAGCCAAAGCGATCAACCTGAATTGTTAGCTAAACTCGGGAAAAGATTCGGTCAGCAAAATTCTTAATATAAAAGCATAACCTAATTATACAACTAGTAGTGTAAAGCTTGTTTTGAGAATAGTTTCGACACTCAAAATACATAAGGAAAAGGATGGAAAGCACCATCCTTTTCTATTTTAAGAGCCTTCTTCGACTAACGCCCCGTGTGACAAGCAAAAATTCTTAATCCATCTTTAACTTTATAGCTTTTGTCGCAATAAATGTTTTAATATGCTTATCTAATATCCTTGTTCCACCAAAATCATCCTCATAAAAACCTGTTATAGCAAAACCAGCTTCAATTTGACCTTGGATTTGGTCTTCTAAAGTATGCGCATATTCTATTGTTTGATTTGAATCGATGTAATCTTGAACTTCATCCTCTGGTAAATAATCCAATGTTGATGAAGGAATTGAATGTTTAACATCCAGAATACCTTTTTGCTCTTGGTTATCATCAAAAATCCATAGTAACGGATTTGTAAATCCAGCAATAAGAACACCTTTATTCTTTAAAACCCTAGAAACTTCATTCCATACAAGATGAACATCTTTTACAAACAAATAAGCTACGCTTTTTCTTTTTTTATTCAGCAAGAGTTAACTGCCAAGATACACCATACTTATCATTTAACCAGCCAAACTTTTTACTAAACGGATAAGAACCTAAAGGCATAAGAATCGCTCCATCCTGCGCTAATTTATGAAAGACCATTTCAATTTCTTCTTCTGTCTCACAAGTTACATAAAGAGACATAGCTGGAGTGAATGTGAAATTATGATTTACATAACTATCAATACACATAAACTCTTGGCCATTTAGCGTAAAAGTTGCATGAATTACAGTTCCCTCTTTACCAGGTCCATTTTCATCGTAGCGAGAAATACTTACAATTTCTGATTGATCAAATAGCGACGTATAAAAATTCATCGCTTCCTCAGCTTTGCCCTCAAACATTAAAAATGTAGTAATTTTTTGATTTGCGTTACTCATATGGAGACAGCCCCTTGCTATGTATTTATGTAAAACATACGCCACCAAAAAACAAACGTATGTTCCTTTTAATATATTGTCTATAAAAACGATGAGTTTGTCAATTATCTACTTTATTATTTCTTCTTAAATAATGCTGTCCAAAGAAATGATTCTCCAAACATTTCTTTCGGTTGTTTCATTTGTTTCATCCTTCTAATCTCAATTACCTCAAATTCTTTAAATATCTCTCTTAACTTTTCTTCCGAGTATGCAAGACCACCTTGTAGACTCCACCCTCTATATACGTCCCAATCTGTTATTTCCGATCCATTTCGCTCATCTAAATCGCCTGCCGCAAAACATGTTAATCCGAAATAACCACCCGATTTTAATGAATTTTTAATTAAATCCACATAATTTATTCTTCTATGCGGTGGAATGTGATGCAAACAGCCCGAATCATATACAAAATCAAATTCGTTTTGAACCTCTAAATTAAAAATTGAATCACAAATAAAATGAATTTTTACCTCTTTTGCCAATGCCCTTTCTTTAGCCCAATTAATGCCTTCTACAGATAAATCCACTGCTGTTACATCAAATCCTTGAGTCGCTAAATAAATGGCATTTCTACCTGGACCACATCCAAGTTCTAATACCTTCCCTTTTGAAACTCTCTCTTTTTGTATATACGAAACTAGATTCTCATCTGGAACATTTTCAAAAAACGGAACATCCTTTTCTCTATTCTCATAAAACTCATTCCAAAATGGTTCTGCAGGTCTTAATAATGAATCAAGCATTTTTAAAATGTCTTCTTGTGTGTGTAACATTTCATTTTTCATTAACACCCCTCCACGAATTAATAGTTAGAAAATTATTATATATCTTTTTGAACTTTCAAACAAAGAAAAAACTCCTATATTCAATAGGAGTTTTTGTCTTTAAAATCCGAGTACAGCTAACCATTTTAACAACTTCTCTTCTCGCGCTTTTAAATCATCATTCCTAAACTTGCCTAGTTGTATTTCACTAACAACTTCTCCGTCCGCCATAAAAAGAACTCTTTCTGTTTTCGCTGCTACCTTTACAATATGAGTCACTTAAGAAGGTTACTTTGCTGAAAAATAAAGCTGATTTCGTTAATGGATATTTTTGCTAACGCCTCTTCTTTCATGCATGATATTTCATATAATCATACTTTTCTAATAAAATAACGCTTTTGTTCACTTTTTTGATACATTTACGAAACATTCATGTGTTATCTTCATTAAGTTCTTTTCTTTTTATAATGTCGTGTGAGATATACCAACAGAGGAAGCCCTAGATCCCCTAATCCTAGGGCTTTTTTATAAGAATTTTATACATTTTTTTATTTCCACTAACTCTTTAAATTGTATATACATAATATAAAATTTTCATGTTGTTATATTTTTTGATGGCCTCTTATCTTTCCTTAAAAGGCTTTTTTTTCAAATAACGCTTTTGTTTAATTTATATTTAAAAAGTTCCTTTTCATAAAGACTTCCCTTATATGCTATACTCATTCTTAAATAATTGTATAAGGAATGTTAAAAATGGATGATAAATCGTCAAGACAATGGAAATTGCGACAAAAGTTAAGAGCACTGAAAACCAAAAACAACAATGACACAAACCCTTTGTTTAGTGAATACCTTGAATCCCTAGGAAACGAAACTCTCATTTTCTCCCAAGAAAAAAGCCAGCAGATTGCTACTATTTTAATGAATTCATTTCCTATAACTGTATCGGGAAGAATAGATTGGGAACAGATAGATAATCAATTCATAGCTTCGAACAAAGAACAACTAATTTCCCTTATTAGAGCAAACCAACTAGATTTTGACGAACAGATTTTTATAATATGGGATAACTATGAAATCCCTGTAGTAAGTACAAATCTTGATAAAGTATTCCAATCACTAGTTGACGTTGATGCAGTCAGTTTTTATTACTGGCTATTAGACAAAGAATATAGATTCGTAATTGAAATAAATGATGAAGAATTGATTAGGGTTGGGTTTCGCTAATACTCTAAGCATATGAAGCTAGTTCCCTTCATTTCTTAATATTTTCTTCGTCAATATAGCTATTATTGTCATTATGAAACTAATAGCAAATATAGGTAAATAAATTTTCGTACTGAATCCTTCGAACATAAAACCATATACGACTTGCCCAATTGGTGCCATACATTGAGATACCGCTGCTATAATTGCCATCACTTTTCCTAGATTTTCATTTGGTGTTTTCTTTTGGACTACAGTAATCACATAGATGGATACAATTGTCATAATCATTGCGATTAGAAGAGAAGAAAGTATAAAGAGGATAAATGGTGGATAGTATCCTAAATTAAGAATAAACGGTGTAACTGATAGTGCCACTGGCATTACTAATAAAGCTATGATAAGCATCCAATTATATAATGTTTTCATCTGTAACTTTTTAGCAAAGAAACCGATTGACAATGCCCCTAATACGGTTGCGAAATCAATTAATCCCATTCCAATTCCATACATCGTATCGCTACTCTGCATAGTTACTCGTAACATAATAGGTCCCCCAACAACAAATAACGGTGTCAAAATTAAGTTTAGTAAAGCTGCTAGTAACATAGCCTTCAAAATAAAAGGTTGCTTTAAAACATAAAGAAAACCTTCTTTCATATCTTTTACAATTGTAGGTACGATATGGCCTTCCTGTATTCTTTTTATAAATGGTATTGTAATAAACATTTCTAAAATCGCAGATAAAAAGAAAGCAAGACAACTTGTTATTACGAGCATTTTCAAACCAATTATGCCATATAATATTCCTCCTAATACAGGAGCAACTATATTAGATAATGCTTGCACACCATTTATGATACCGTTTGCTTGTTCTAACTTTTTCTCTGGAACTAATTGCGGAATACTTGCCATAACAACTGGTGCGTACATTGCACTAACAACTGCTAGTAAAAACATAATTGTTCCAATCCATAAAATAGATACCGATTCAGTTAATAACAAAACTATAAAACTTAATACAATAGCAGCGTTTATAAAATCCAAAATGACCATTACATTACGGCGGTTGAAACGATCTGCTATCGCTCCGCCAAGAGGAGCTAACAAAAACGGGATACTCGTTATGGCATATAACCCTGCAAATATATCGGCACGTCCTGTTATATCTAGCACATATAAAGACAGTGCAAAACGTAATAGTGTTGAACCTAAAATAGTAATAATTTGACCACTTACCATTAAGTGAAAATCTTTCAAGGAAGATTGAATACTTGCTGGCATCCTCATCACATCCTTCATTTAGCCTAGACCGACTGCCGGTCTATAATACCCAAACAGAAAAAAGCTATTTCTGTTTCATTAAAACTTCGATCATATAATTAAAGGACCCTTCTTTCGCTCCAACAGATACTTCCATCATTTTAATATAAGCCTTAGCTCTTCTCATCATTTCTTCCGTTTTCCACTGGAATAAACCATCATCAAATATGACTTGTGCTGAAGAGAGTAATAATTCAATTGTTTCTTGTGGGTATGGAGTAGAAAATATGCCTTCTTCTATTCCTTGCTCTAAAACTTCCGTTAATACAGGAGATAAATGTATAATGGATTGCACTAAACTTTTCTGATGCATTTCTGCATTATTTGGTTGATGAAATTGTTGGATCATTTTTTCTTTTACATCTCCTGATTTTGGTGATTGTTCCATTAAAATTTTAAATAACTTATCTAAAACGGGGATATCGGGATTGGAGACAATCCTTTTCGCCTTAGTGACATCCTCTTTAATAATCCTCATAATGATTTCATCCATTACTTCCTCCTTCGACTTAAAATAATGATAAAACGTCCCCTTTGCTATACCAATTTCTTTTAAAATATCATTCACGGTTGTTTTCGTATAACCTTTCGTAAGAAACAAACGCTCAGCTGTTTCTAAAATTTCCTTTCTACGCTCCTCATACTCCTTTACAATTCGCATTCAAGTTCTCCTTCCCACCAGACCGACTGTCGGTCTATTAAAATTATATGTTTAGTTTGCAAAAAGTTTCCTATTATCGTACATATACAACACCATACTTTCTATTTCCTTTATAAATTTTTATTTTTTAACGTCCGCTCAATTTGTTTAAAACGTATCTCATGTTTCTTATCGTCACCTTTCATTTTAGGAAAAGAACGATGCCCTCCGCTTGATCCTATTTTTCTCGATTCTTTATCCAGACGCACAATACTTTGTAGTTTTTCAGCTCCTTCACCACAAGTCAGCGCATCTCCTTTACATCGATGACTTCAAAAAATGACAATTGATTCATACGATACGGTTCCCCTCCGTTCGATCTATGTACTTATCAATGGAGTATTTTGTTGAGTTCCAATATGTAATATTGCATATTTTGCACTTTTAATTTTTGCACATGCGATAATTTATTTATAAAAATATAAATTATTAATAAGGGTGATTTATATGAGCAAGTTCCGAAAGAAGATGATTAAATATTTGCAAACATTTTGGGGATGCTTAGCATTTGGTGTATTAATGTTTGCTATCTTCTTAATTACGGATTTAGCAGATGCATCTTTAAATACATTAGGCTGTAGAGACTGGCTAGGTTCTGTAGCAGGCGCAACCATTTTATCTGTTGGGATGTTTACTTTAAATAAATTGAATTTAAAATAAATATTCGGTCAATACTGTATGTAGGCTGTATGCCAACATTCATTTAAAGTAGTCTTCTCTGTATCTCCTTGTATTGAGCAGTTAGCTTTTGCTAGCCGCTCTTTTATTTTGTTCCGGTTCTTGCCTCTTAAAGAACTCTTTATCTACTTTCCCCCAATAAGTACACATATCTATTCTCCATTGCTACAAAATGAAATCTTTATTTTGTTTTACGCGTCGCTTCTTCAATCAGCCAAGATACAATATTAAAATCATTAGCTTCACCCTTTAAAGATGTTCCGTTCCAAAAGCATTCTTTCATCACTTCAAGTAATTCTTCAACAGCTTCAATTCATCTCATATTCATTTTCCTTTTCTTCCAAATAACTATTTTGTTTTACTAATTAGCTGATTAATTTCACAAACACCTTTATCAAACATTCCACGTTTCTTCACCCCGTGAATATTTTTCAAATAAAAATACATACTATTTTCAAGCCGCCGTGTCCACGGCTAATACCTCTTTCTTTTGTTACAGCAAAAGCAGGTAGGTTCTTCACTTATCTGCTTTCTCTGTATATTTTTTAAGAAATCGAAAATAATACCAACAAGCTGTTTGAACTAGCAGCTTCACTCTTCTCGCAATGGGGATGCAAATTATCACAATTAGCTAACTCATTGAACTCACTGGCAGACAACCAAAATCGTTGTCTGCTTTTTGTATGAGATTTTTCGTTTTACATATACTACTTTTGAACCTGCAGACCAATACGAGCCATTTTGGTGCTTGGGATTTCCCTTCCGGGGATAAGTATCTTTTACTTATCCCTTTTTTGTATAGACATGTATATTTAGGGTAAAACTAATTACAAGCAGATTTTCTGTTTATGCGTAGTTCTAAACAAGATTACTTTTTCTCCTATTAAAGGACGGCAGGTACGACTGCTAGTCCTTTTTTCTTATTTCGCATATTATCACTACATTACCTTCATCGTCATAAGCAATTTCCCCATAAGGATGGCAGTGGTGCTTCTCGATTTCCTCATTGATCAAAACTAACAAATTAGTTTTCCAGTTTCCAACGATCGTAAACCAATACGAGTTTAATCCTTCATAAACTTCTCTTGTTCCCTTTCGATAATTGCGGAACGTGTAATGAAAATACTCGCTCACTTTAATACCTTTTCTTTCAACCAAAGTGTTCTGCCGAAATAGTAGACATAATAAGTTCCGTTCTCTTTTGCTACTGCATAACATTCCCGTACCGTTTGAATATGTTACAAATTGCTTTCTCTCGATTTTTCCGCTTAAATATTTTTCATGCATAAGTTGCACTTGTTCTTGAATGACAACATGGTAGTAATACCCTTGCTCTACTGGTTTTGGACTATAAAATTTCCTTTATAAATTTCAAATACGGTGAATGAAATTTTTGTTTTTTCTTGCCATCATCCTTGTTGTATACAAACAAAAAAAGAGCCACAATATTTTGCGACTCTTTTACAATTATAACTATTTAACGACCACGTCTTTGCTGACCTTGCTTTGTACTACCTTTTTTATTACTTGGTTTATTAAATGATCGGTTATTTTCATTTCTAGAACTATTTCTTGAATCACTTCTCGAGCTATTTCTCGAATCACGTCTTGATTCACTTCTTGAACCTTCGCGGCTATCTCTTTGACGATTTTGACCTGATTTCTTCGGAGCCGGCTTTGGTACCGGTTTTCCATTTTCATCTACACGTTTTATCTTCGGTTGTTCGATTATTTCTCTTTGCAGTGGTGCACCAAACGTTTTTTCAATTTCTTCTAAATGTTTTTCATCTTTCGCTGCAACGAACGTAATTGCAAGACCTGATCCACCTGCACGTCCTGTTCGGCCAATGCGGTGAATATAACTTTCTACATCTTCAGGGATATCAAAGTTAAATACGTGCGTTACACCATCTACATCAAGTCCACGAGCTGCTACATCCGTTGCGATTAAGTACTGAATTTTAGCTTCGCGGAAACTCTTCATAACTCTTTCACGTTTCGCTTGAGGTATATCACCATGAAGTTCAGCACAATTATAACCTAGTCCTTTTAAATTATCATAAAGTTTACTTACTCTAAGCTTTGTACGGCAGAAAATAACAGCTAAAAATGGCTGATCACGATCCATAACAAAACGAAGTGCATCTGGCTTTGCACGATCTGTCGTCTCAATGACACGCTGCTCAATTGTATCTACCGTTACTTCTTCACTTTGTACTTGAATCATTTGCGGCTCGTCCATATAACGCTTCGCCAATTTTTTAATATCTTTTGGCATCGTTGCTGAGAATAACATCGTTTGTTTACTATCAGGTGTCTCATCTAAAATATCTTCAATATCATATAAGAAACCAAAATAAAGCATTTGATCCGCTTCATCTAATACAATCGTTGAAAGATTACTTAAATCAATTGTTTCACGTCGTATATGATCTAATAATCGCCCCGGTGTCGCTACAACAATATGTGTATTACCTTTTAATTTTCTTAACTGTTGCGCTACATCTTGTCCACCATAAATCGCTAGTACATTAATATCTTCTCTTTGAACAAGCATTTTTTAAATTTCAGCTGTAATTTGCAGTGCTAGCTCCCTTGTTGGTGCAACAATTAAAGCCTGAACATCACTAGACTCTGGATCGATTTTTTCTAAAATCGGTAACACGAATGCTAACGTTTTACCCGTTCCTGTTTTCGCCTGCCCAATAATATCTTTACCTGACATAATAACAGGAATTGCCTTCTCTTGAATTGGTGTTGCTTCTGTAATTCCATTTTCACGTAATGTATGATTAAAAGTTTCACTAATTCCTAATTCTAAAAAGTTTTTCAAATAGACCACTTCTTTTCCTTATTTTTCACATTAGCTTTCATTGTACCATTTGTTTCACTAAATATGAAAAATAAAAAAATTCTTATCTTCTTTTTTTATATTCATCGTGTACTAGATGGACAAATTCTTTTTGGTTTTTCTCGGATTTTATTAATGTTTCCATATTTATAGAAGTCAAAATATGCTTTTTAATTTTTCTATTACTCCAAATTAAACTTGTATACTTCGGATCTTCATGTAGATTTCGAAACCACTCTAATTCACTTAATTTTGCGATATGGTGTTTCAATTTCATGTCATTTCGAGGATAAAATAAAATGATATCTGCTATTATATCAAATAACGAACCCATTTTCTCCCCCCTATACTCTTGCTCAAATTATATATTCTTCTTTACATATATATTTCAATTTTACCGAAATATAATGTTACTAATTTAGTTGAAATCGCAAAATATATGAACTAAAAAACCGATCTTTTCGATTTAGGAAAGACCGGTTTTCATTATTTTATACAGTAAGTTTTCCTCCATGGTAGCAATAATACTCTGCTGCTTTAAGACTTTTAATCTTATTTAATGACTCTTCCGCTTTTTCTATATCTAAGCAAAAATCCGGATTAGCTATTACTAACTCACGATTCTCTTGAACAGCCGCATCTCCCGTAATTACACAATCTAAATTCGGAAAATATAATGAAATATGCCCCGAAGTATGTCCTGGCGTCGCTACTATTTGACATTCATTATTCAAAATCATTTGACCATCATGCACTTTTTCATCGACGGAAATATGTTTTATATTTTTTAACTGTTGTATAAACCATTTACCAAATTCTTTTTCTTCATTTGGCATACGTTCTAACATTTCTTCAGCTTGAACTAACCTCTCTGATTTTATATCACCACTAATATAGTTAGATTCAATTTCACTAGCAATAATATTAATGTGAGGATATTTCACTTTGAAATCATATAAAGCCCCTAGATGATCATCATCATAATGAGTAATAATTATATTTTTTAAGTTTTTCATCTCATATCCATGTTTTAATATTGCATTTTCAATTAAAGGTAAAAAACTTGTATATCCTGTATCGACTAATGTTAATTCATTATGTACTATAATTAAACTTGGATAAACACATTGTTTTTGCCCGTTAAATTCGAATTCAATTGGTAGTTCTATTATTTTCATTTTGCTTCCCCCATACCGCTTATAAAATGCATAATAATAACTAAATCATCCACATACACCTTACAATATATATACTCTGTAACGGAACACTGTGAATCATTGTATAATCCACATTATATTATTTTAAACAGGTAATCCCCTATTTTTATGGAAATATATAATTAAGAAAAACAATAAAATTGATTAATCTCTCACTTCTTTGTCCATCCTTTTAAAAAATCTATGTTTTTGTAAAAGGAGTGTTTATATGGAGAAACAGACACTTTGGAAAAAGTTCAAAAAAAGCTCTGTAAACCTCGGTAAATCTAGCGTATATGAAAGTATTATTTTATTCTACACAATGAAAAAGAAAGAATTACCTACTAAGGCGAAATTCATAATATTAGCCGCTTTATCTTATTACGTATTAACAATCGATTTCATTCCAGATATAGCTGCTATTATTGGGATTGGCTTATTAGATGATGTTTTAGCAATCGCTGTAGCGCATAAATACGTTATGAGACACGCAGATGCTGAAATTCGAGAAAAGAGCAAAGTAAAGATGGAGTCATTATTTACTTCAGCACAAGCATAATGAAATTATCTAGTCATTTACCTACCTTTTTACTTTCAAATAAAGCTAACTGTAATTAATGATAGTTCCACCTCACTGAATATTACCCTTCACCATGAGAGCATAGCAGAATAAATTCCTAAACAAAAGCATTTCTCTTAGCTCTCAAACCGTAAACAAATCGGGAATCAGCACTTGTCCCTAAGTTCTGACTCCCTTTTATTTGTTCTTATATCTATCTGTTATACAGTTGCATGCATTCCCTTATACAAAACTGACATTGCCGCTACTATAAGAATCATACCCATAAAAGCAGGTGCGGCATGACCAAATGATACATAGATTTGTCCTCCAATAATCGGACCAATCATTCTTGCTAAAGCTTGAATAGATTGGCTTCCACCTTGAATCCTTCCTTGTTCATTAGAACTGACAGACTTTGAAAGCATCCCGTTGAATGAAGGACCGAAAATTGAATCCCCAAAACCAAACATTAGCATTCCAACGATAAGTAGTGGAGAGAGTGAAAATACAGCTGATGCTGCAATAAAACTGTATCCTATAATCTCCGAAACCACCCCAAGAATTGCCATTTGTTTATCACTAAGCTTGATTAAAAGCTTTGGCATTATAAAACTTTGTGAAACAATATCTTGAAAGCCCAAAATTGAAAACATAAGTCCGATTAATGCAGGTTTCCAACTGAAAGTATCCATTGTAAATTGCGTGAAAATTGCTTGTAAAGATCCGTTAGGTATCCAAAGTAAAAACGCTGAGACAAGTAACCATTTTAAATTTTTCATGGAAAGTATATTTGCTAGCTGTGCAAAAGGATTTAACCTTACAAAAGTAATCTCTTTTAACCTGTTATTTTTGTCAAGACTCTCAGGCATGTATTTCATACCATATAAAACATTTAATAAAGTTATGAACGCTCCAAAGTATAAAGGTACAGAATGACCAAACTTTGCAAGTAAGCCCCCAAGAGTTGGTCCAATAATAGTTCCCGCACCTACAACTGCACTCACCCATCCAAAGTATTTCGTTCTCTGCTCTTTCGGAATGATGTCTGCAAAATATGCGAAGATAGTACTTATGCTCCCACCTGTTATACCTTCTATTATCCGTCCAGCAAATAATACCCATAAAGCTCCTCCTATGCCAAAAACTAAGTACCCAATTGCAGAACCAAATAAGCATATTAAAAGTAATGGACGACGGCCATACTTATCGCTTAAAACCCCGAGTGCTGGAGCAGCTAAAAACACGCAGGCCGCATATACGGAAGTTAGTAGTGTAACAACTAATGCTTGTTCTTCCGGATTACTTGTATATGTCTGTACTAAGAATGGGACTACAGGCATGATGATACTGAAACCTATACCACAAAGAAATACAGAAATAAGTCCGAATAGTAAAGCATGTTTATCTATGCTTTTTTCAGTTTCCCTTTCATTTTGTGTTCTAAATATAGACATTTAACTTCTCTCCTTAAAATGTTTTGTTGCTTTGTCAACAAAATGATAACTCCGTTTTGTTGATTAGTCAACAAAAATGAAATGATAAAAAAGCAGCCTATTCTCATATTAGAGTAAGGCTGCCATTTATTCTTAAAATGTTTTACGATTTAATATGTATACCTTGTTTCTTTATTTCTACATCCAAATGTCTACTATACTTTTCCACAAAGCTAATTATACTGTTGAATTCTTCTTCAGTTACTTGTTCAAATACAGCTTTATCCCGCTCTTGAAACTCTTTGTGCAGATCTTCATGGATTTTATAAATTTCTTTCCCTTGTTCGGTAAGCCTAAAATAAATTTCTTTCTTATTTTCTGACTTTTGGTAGCTTTCAACAAGGCCTTTTTGTATGAGCTTCTTAGTCATTCTACTTATAGCACCGCGAGTCACATAAAAAGCCTCTGCGAGTTGCGTCACGTTAGAATCTGCATTGTTTTCAATATATTCAATGCAGTGGACTTCAGAAGACTTAAAACCTTTAAGACCTTCTTCCATCTTATCTTTATTAAGCCAAACCAGCTTATTATATAATTCCCTGAAACCGTTCATGACCTGTTCTTCTTTATTCATGACCTGCCCTCCTCACCGCTCATTAGCACATTAAAACTATTATATTAAATTTCTGCTTACGTTTCGACAATATTGAAATAATTATTGTAACATTAAAGATATGTGTAAAAATAGGCGCTTAAATAAAATAATTTTTAAACAGCAAATTTTGCAATTTTATTGCTACTTACAGTAAACAGTAGGCAAAAAGTAAGAGCTAAGACTATTTCTCTTAGCTCTTCTTTTATAAAGCTATTTCACTTCATTAGCGACAAAAAAGTGCTCACATACACTTGATATGCGCTGTAAGTCTACGTTCCCACCAGATATAACCGCTACTACTTTTTTTCCTTTTATATAGCTATCAACTTTTCCTGCAAGAAGTGCAGCAGTTGCTAATGCACCTGCACCTTCTACAACAGCTTTCCCACGTTGTAATAAATCTTTCATCGCTACTTCCAGCTCTTTTTCTGATACAGTTACAATATCATCTACTAATTCTTTTACAATTTCAAATGTTAATTCTCCTGGTATTTTAACTGCGCAACCATCTGCAATAGTAGGCGCCTCATAATGTTCTACGATTGCGCCTTTATCGTAAGATGCCTTCATTCCATGAACATTATCTGCTTGGACACCAATTATATTAATGGATGGATTAAAAGATTTCAATGCTACAGAAATACCAGAAATAATTCCGCCTCCACCTATTGGTACAATGACAGTATCTACATCCCACATATCATCAAGAATGTCTAATCCAATTGTACCTTGACCAGCCATTACCTCTACATCATCATATGGATGTAAGTATGTTTCACCTGTTTCCTTTATAATTTCTTCACATTTTGCCTTTGCATCATCAAAGGTTTCACCATGTAAAATCACTTCAGATCCATATCCTTTTGTTGCTTCAACTTTCGCCTGCGGTGCAGAAATTGGCATAACAATTTTACTCTTAATACCGAGTAAATGAGCAGATAATGCAACTCCTTGTGCATGATTACCTGCTGAACATGCAATTACACCTCTTTCTTTTTCTTGATCCGTGAGCCGCGACATTTTATTAAATGCGCCACCGAATTTAAACGAACCCGTTAATTGCATATTTTCTAATTTCAAATGAATTTCTCCGCCCGTTTTACTAGTCAAGTAAAAAGATTTTACTAATGGCGTTTTACGAGCATTTCTATCTAGAATTTTGTGAGCTTTTTTAATATCGTCTATATGTAATCGTAGTTTTCTAGTTATCATACTGACACCTCTTCCACTGTTCTATTTCTAAGTTTTCGTAAGTCGTAGCTCCTTTATACGAAAAGAAAAAGTCTTTATATATGTACCCCACTCTGAAATAAACACATTTGCAAACAATTTAACATTCTCTTCATATCACGTTCTTTATAATGATTTAAACATGCAATTTGAATCCAATTATTCTTTTGTAAATAAGATGACTCATAATGAACGATGTATCCTTGTAATGCTAATGCATCGCCTACTACTTTAGAAGAATGATCTTCGCTCAATACAATAGTAAGTATAATTGGCCCGGCATGTTCTTTAGGTGAAACAAGCTTTAAACCCATATCAGTAATAACTTCTTCAACATAATCGAATGTCTCTTTAATTTTTACAAATGCCTTTTCATCTTCAAATCTCTTCAACGCTTCTTGCAATGCATAAATTAAATTCCATGATTGTGAGTATGGAATACTTTCATTTTCTTCATACATGCCAATGTCCATATAGGCCGGCACAGCCTCGTTTATTTTTACAATGTGGTTATGAAAAACGAAAGAAATTCCTGTATATGATTTAATTGCTTTACCGCTAACACCACTTGCAAAATACACATCCTTCAAGTCTAATGGTATTGCTCCAATTGAGCTTATGCAATCTACACATAGTTTCATTTGATTCTCGTTACAAAGAGTATTTAGCTCGTTTAAATCGTTTAACATTCCAGTAGATGTTTCATGATGAACAAACCAAATCCATTCATAATTTCCAGTTGTTATTATTTCTTCTAATTCGTTATAAATAAACGGCTCTCCCATTTCTTTTTTATAAGTATCAAAATGTAACCGTGCTCGTTTTGCATGTCCAACTAATCTATTTCCAAATTCTCCATTTGTTAATACTAGTCCTTTCCCTTTTAAAGAACGTAACTGTAAAGCAATCGCATCATTTGCTAACGTCCCTGTTCCTAACATAAGCTGTACATGTTTTGCTTTTGTCATGTGAAATAACCGTTTTTTTACATTGTCCATCATCACTTGAAATGACTTAAAGCGATGCGAAATAGGCCTCGTAGAAAATGCCTTTCGAACGTTCTCTTCAATATCTACTGGACCCGGTAAAAACGTATATTCTTTCGTCATAATCCCCCCAACACTCGACTCTTCAAACATAGCAGGGGTAACATACATTGGCTGGAAGGCTGCTTCTTCTGTACCAACTAACGTATGGAAAGATTTGAATCCCATTTGCTCATATAAAGCTAGTTCACGTGTTGTTGCAGAAATGAGCGCTAATTCATATCCGTTTAGAAGCAAATAACGATGTAGAAAACGAATTAATCCTAACAACGCTCTTCCATTTCTATATTCACGTTCTACTGAAAGTAAACGAATTTCATTCACTTTTTCTCCATGCTCTTGCAAATAAACATCTAAATTTGAGATTTTATAATCTAACGAGAATGGTCGTTTTCCCCGCACTGCGACCATACCTACTAATCTATCCTCATCTATACAAATTAAATATGTATTTTCTTTATGAAACCGATCTATACGAAAGCGGTCTTTCGTTTCTTCATGTTGTGGTATCTCTTCTACAAAAGTTTTATAATTTAATTTATGTATACTTTCAAATTCCCAATCTTGATCAGCAACTTTATAAATTAACCCCATGCCTTATCTCCTTTATCTATTTAATAAAAAATGATAAGTGGAGATTATCCCCACTTATTAAACATTCATTTTATTCTCGATTCACATATAGAATAAGTACAATAATCATTCCACTTAATATAGTGGTAACAATAGAATAAGAATAAAGAATCATACAAATTGGTAAACAAGCAATTGTAATTAGTCCTGGCTTCGTAAACCCTTTAAATATTAAATAAAATACAATAAAAATGCCTAAGAGGGTAAGCGCTATCAAATAATCAAATGCGATTAGTCCTCCTATAAATGTTGAAATACCTTTACCGCCCTTGCCTTTAAATAAAACTGGATAAATATGTCCAATAATAACGGCCAATAATGTTAACATTACGAATGTAGGATCTTCAAAAAGATATTTTGCTACAGCAACAACGATTGCCCCCTTAATCGCATCACCTAAAAATGTAGCGATGAAATACCCTTTTCCATATACGCGCCCCATATTTCTTGCGCCAGGATTTCCGCTTCCTTCATCCCTAATATCAACGTTATGTCTCAATTTTGTTACTATATAAGCGATCAATATGTTTCCAATTAAATAAGAAGCCACCAAATACAAAAACTGCATACTATTAATCATGTAATCATTCACTTTCTACATGGGATTACATATACAATATTCAATTACTACGTATATTGTACGTTTTTAACATACATCCCTTTATACATTTTAACATCATATTTTTACAAATCATACAAAAATTCTCATACACTATTTTTAAAAATATATATCCCTCATTAAATAATATGTTCCTTTCACTGCCATTTCTGCTTGTGATACGAATGTAATTTCTTTCATACTTTCTTCACAGCATTTCTTAAATACAGCAAATATTTCAGGAACTAAACGCAATATACTGCCACTTACTGCAATTGGCGTTGAGTACTTAAAGTTCAACTTGTTATAAACATTTACTGTAATCCTTGCTAATTCCTTTCCAGCTTGCATCATAATTTCATGCGCATCATCATTGCCATTTCTCGCTTCCTGAATAACTAATGGCGCGATTGCTGCAATTTTATCTTTAGAAGAAGTATATACTAAGCTTTTTATATGAGACGGTGTCAAAAGTTGAAACTGCCTTTGAATGTTCAAACTCAATGGACAAAGACTGATTCCTTGATCGAACTGAATTGTCATTTTCTTTAAAGCTTGTAATGCAATCCAATATCCGCTCCCCTCATCTCCTAAAATATGTCCCCATCCACCGCTATACTGATATACTTCTCCTTTCTTTCCGATACAAATTGCACCTGTACCACCTATAGTTAATATTCCATCCTTACCTTTTAAAGCAGCTGCATGTGCGATCATTGCATCATTAAAAATTTCAATTTTTGTTCCGTATTTCTTTTTTAAACGTAATGTTAATTCATTTGTATTCGCTCCGCTTATACCAGCTAACCCTAAACAAATACAAACGCAATGCTCATTTATTAAACTCTTCTGGCATTGATTAATTGCTTCCATAATATGCAAAAGTGCCTGATCAAAATCTATTAATACATTTCCAAATCTGCTCGTACCTCTTACAACTTCATTTCCATCTTGATCAAATGCGATTGCCTCGGTCTTCGTTCCCCCGCCATCTACTCCAATCATATACTTCATATGTTCGCCTCATTTTCATCTGCGTATGGAGGGAATGTTATATTCCCTAAAATTACGGAATTCTTAGCACCTGTTGCGCTCGGCACATTACTCGGATTACGATGATACGTTTCGTTTGCTAAAATAGCAAATGCAATTGCTTCTTTCGCTGCTGAAGAATGACCAATATCTTCTTGTATACATATGCTACATTTCTCTTCTCTTAATCCATTCCGTAACATTTCAACAAGTGTATTATTATAACTTCCACCACCACCTAAAATCACCTCATCAATTTCATAATACGGCAAAATAAACGCCTTATAATGATGAACAATTGAACATGCTGTAAACATCGTGACAGTTGCCAATTTATTTTCTTTACTATGCTTTTTAAATCGATTCAATAATTCAGTCACAAACGCTTCTCCAAACTGTTCTCTACCTGTTGATTTTGGTGGTTTCATGTTCAAAAATGGATGGTTCATGCAGTATGTTAAAATTTCATCTACAACTACCCCCTCCTTTGCAATCCAACCATTTTGATCATATGGTACATGAAATAATCTTTGACATACTTCATCGATTACCATGTTGCCTGGTCCAGTATCGAAAGCAATAACACTCTCTTTACTTCGTTTACTTGGAACAACTGTAACATTACCAATCCCGCCAATATTTTGTAGTAGTCTATTTTTAGTTTGATGCCGATATAAAATAACCTCTGAATATGGTACAAGTGGTGCACCTTGTCCCCCTGCCGCCATGTCCATCGTTCGGAAATTCGAGATAACCGTCGTGTTTGTTTCATATGCTATTACTGCTGGTTCCCCAATTTGCAATGTTGAAGAAATAATATTTTCTTCTTGCTTTGACTGATGATAAATCGTTTGTCCGTGAGAGCCTATTAAATCTAATTGTCTCAAAGGAAAATTGGCCTCTTTACAAACTTCCTTTACAGCATTGGCGAAGCATAAACCAAGTTTAAAATTCAAGCTACATATAAGTTGGACATTCGAAGTTTCAATTGATAACGCTTGTCGGATCTCATTTTTCATATCATTACAAAATGGAACAGTAGTAAAATGGATGAGTTCGATTTTAGAATCTACACCACTTCCTTCTATATGAACGAGCGCTACATCTATTCCATCTAATGAAGTACCAGACATTACCCCTGCAATATACATAACGTGCATGACCTCCTATTTACTAAAAAACAATCATGTAAGTAACCAACGTACAACCAATCGAAAACAATATAAATCTAAAAAACAACTGAGCTTTCGATGCAAACGATCCATCAATGAAAGAAACAACTACCGTAAGCAAAACGCTTGCCGCAATACTTGTAACGAGCCAGATACTATGCATTTGTGATAAATTTAGCATGCCTAATAAAGGGACAAAAAGTAAATTTGCACAAATCACTCCAAATAATAATAAAAACACACCTTTATAACTAAATTTTATATTCATTCAATTTCCCCCTTTCTAATTTTAATGTGAAAGAAGTGATAGACAAAAAGTCTATCACTCAAAATAACAGCATGCAGATTAAGGATTAACCGACTCTCCGTCACCATTCTTTTCAATTTCAAGCATATTTTTGTCGTACATTTTAAAGAATGGTAAATAAATAAGGAACGATATTGCTATATTTATAAAAACTAATACAATCGCACGCCAATCTCCACCTGTTGCTAAATATGCACCGATTGGAGCAGGTAATGTCCATGGCGGCATAATATGCGTTGGTGTTACAAATCCCATTGCGGTTGCAGCATACGCTATAGTAGCTGTTACTAACGGTGTAATGACGAAAGGAATAATTAAAATTGGATTTAATACGATCGGCAAACCGAATATAACCGGTTCATTTATATTAAAAATCCCAGGGACAATACATGTTCTCGATAATGCTTTCGAATATTTTGATCGACCAAATACAATCATAGCTAACACAAGCCCTAACGTTGCACCCGAACCACCAATCCAAATAAACCATTGATAAAACGGTTCTGGTGCAATAAACGGAAAATGACTCGCTCCACTTGCTACAGCTTCACCGTTCTTTCCTAAATACACATCCCAAAGTGGCCTTGCCACAGTACCTACAACTGATACTCCGTGTATCCCGAAAGACCAGAAAAACGTAATTAAAAATACAGGTATAATAACGCCAAAGTAACTATCACCAGCTTTTACTAACGGTGCGGCTAGTTTATCTACAACGTAATGTAAATCAACTTTAAAAACGACTGTAATAAGACTCATAATAATAATAACGAATGCTGCAGGTATAAGTGCTTCAAATGAACGTGATACTGACGGTGGTACTTGTTCTGGCATTTTTATCGTTACGTTATTCTTCTTACAAAATCTTAAAATCTCAACTGATAAAATAGAGACGATCATCGTCACAAATAATCCATGACCTCCAAGATTTGTCATCGGAAGCATGAATCCTTTTTTATCAATTAACTCAGGCGTTAATGTTAAAAGTAGTGAACATACCGCAAGCTGTGCTCCTGATAAAGCATCTAATTTATAACTTTTCGCTAAATTATATCCTATTCCAAATGCTATATATAAGGACATAATAAACATAGTTAAACGATATGGTATCAATATACTTGTTTGATTCTTTAATGCCCAAACCGATATGAAACTATCTTTCGGCAGTGGTGGAAATGCTACTATTAAAAAAAAGCTTCCTACTATAATAAATGGTAACGCCGAAATAACTCCATCACGGATTGCTTGTAGATGCCTCTGCTCAGAAAGCCTTGCCATCGGGCCAGATAAGTTTTTATCAAGAAACGTGACAAACTTATTCATAACGCTTCCCCCTAACTAATTAATTCATTTACAGTTTTTAATAAAGTCGGGCCTCCAAGTGGCGTGTACGCTTGCGGTGGAATGATGCCACACGGAATAGATTCCTCCTCTGCAAATTTTTTTACAGAGTCAAATCGGTGTCTTATTTGAGGTGCCACCATTACGACATCCCAGTCATTCTTTACTTCTTCCTCTACCTCATTCGTTCCAATTGCATGCACTTCCATGTTCACACCATTTTTCTCCGCTTCTTTTTTTAAAGCGTTTACAACAATTGCACTGGACATTCCTCCAGAACAGACGAACAAAACTTTCATTTATTAATCCTCCTATACTTATAATTTATTACCCTTCAAATGAAAGGAAGTTTCACTTTACTAACAAGCATATGAAGTAGTAAATGAATTTAGTTATAATGAAAGTAAATTTCATTAAAAATATTTTTCCTATTAAATTAATGTTTCAATATGCAATTTTCTCTATTGCAAAGTCAACCTCGCCTCCTATATTATTTTAAATAACCATATGATAGGGAGGCGTATAAATGATCGTTAAACGTTTATTAATGATATGTTGTATCGTCATCTTGTTCATCCCTTTCTCTTTCATTCCCCCTCACTCTACTTATGCTGAAGTAAATACTGCATACAAAAAACATGAATTACGTGCTGTATGGATTGCATCTGTTCTGAATATTGATTGGCCCTCAAAAACTGGCTTACCCATTGAAAAACAGAAACAAGAATTTATAAGATTATTAGACGATGTAAAAAGCACTGGTATGAATGCAGTTGTTGTACAAATTAAACCAACCGCTGATGCTTTCTATCCTTCAAATTACGGTCCTTGGTCTGAATACATTACAGGAACACAAGGAAAAGATCCTGGTTATGACCCGCTTGCATTTATGATTGAAGAAACTCATAAAAGAAATATAGAATTCCACGCTTGGATTAACCCATACCGAATAACGATGAATCACACCGATATAAATCGATTATCGAATAATCACCCTGCAAGGCAACATCCCAATTGGGTTGTCTCTTATGGCGGAAAGTTATATTACAATCCCGGTATTCCAGAAGTGAAAAAATTTATAACAGAAGGTGCTTTAGAAATCGTGCAAAATTACGATATTGATGCGCTGCATATGGATGATTATTTTTATCCATATAAAGTAGCCGGTGAAGAATTTCCAGATCAGAAAACGTACGAAACATATAATAACGGTAGATTTACAAATATAGAAGATTGGCGACGTAACAATGTAAATGAACTTGTAAAAGATTTAAATACTGCTATAAAACAAGAAAAATCATATGTAAAGTTTGGCATTAGTCCGTTCGGCGTATGGAGAAATATAGCTGACGATCCGACTGGCTCTAACACAACCGCAGGCCAAAGAAACTATGATGACCTTTATGCTGACACACGTGAGTGGATACAAAAAGGATATATTGACTACATTACACCGCAAATATATTGGAATATAGGTTTCACCCCAGCTGCATATGACATATTAGTAGATTGGTGGGTTAAAGAAACAAATAACAAACCGATTCACCTATACATCGGTCAAGCGGCCTATAAAATTAATAATAACTCCGTCCCTGCTTGGTCTGATCCAGAAGAATATCCAAGACAAATTGCATTAAACCGGCTATATCCTGAAATAAAAGGTAGTATGCATTTTAGCTTAAAAGATATTAATAACAATCCACTTGGAGTTAAAGATAGACTCTCAAAAGACATATATAAATATCCTGCATTAATCCCGCCTATGCCTTGGCTTGATCATGATCCACCAAAACAACCGACTTTAAAAGGCGCCATTCCAAGAGATGAAGGTATTGCAATCGGTATCATTGACAATAGAGATAATGATTCTGCTTATTACGCTATTTACCGCGCGAATGGGAAAAATGAAGTGGATATACAAAATCCGAAAAATTTACTTACTACTGTAAGAAAAACAAAACTTGGAGAAATTTATGTAGATAAAACAGTTATTTCTGGAGAAACGTATACGTATGTCGTAACTGCAGTTGATCGATTGCATAATGAAAGTGTGGCTTCTAGTAAATCTACTATTCAAGCAAAATAAAAGTAAAAGCCCCCATTTTTTTGAATGCGGGCTCTTACTTTTATTTTCGTAGTTCACTATATTGAATATGAATTCTATTCTCAGGGTTTTTATCTACTGTGTAAAGTACAAATAAGAAGAACCATTCTAGTGGCTTCATTAAAATATAAACAAAATCAGCCGACCATTTCGTATTAATATGTTTACTAATCGGATAACCGTATTTATCATAAAAATTACGAATAACTTTATGACATTTTGGTACCCGCTCCTCAATTACATTTTCAAAAGCGTTCGCAATTAATAACTGTCGATTAACTGTAATTCTTTCCCCATGCCTAATTCCTGCTCGTAATGGCTTAACGATGTTTTTATGGCCTTTCACAGAAACTGTACATAAATAATGCCCATCGCCGGAGACAATTTGAGGACTTGGGGCAGGAATCTTAGAATAATTAAAACTACTTGTTTCCATAAACACTCTTATAAAACTATCTGGTTTTTGGCCAAACAGTATTAAAATAAATTGAACAATTAACAAGACAGGAAATAAACTTATCATCCAGACTGTAGCCATTTTTTGATATCCAAAAGAAATACGATACAGCAATAATATAATTCTGTTGCTCTGCGTATAATCTTTCTCATTCTGAGATTGTATGAAATAACCTAATGTATTTCTTAATTTAGCTAAGAATAATAGACTAAAGGCAAGCATTCCAACTTGAATACAAAAGACTGGAATGTATCTCAATCCTCCTAATTCCGTATAAAAGGCAAAGCCTGTATGGGTAATATAGATGAATGTATATACAATGTTTACTATCATTAAAGTACTATAAAAAATATAAAATATTGGTGAAAGTTTTATTAATCCTGTTGTTAATCTCCAATACGAAACTCCACCTAAAATAACTAAGAGAACTACTATCGCAATGTAGTCATGGGCTAAAGAAGCATATTGATCAGACATCATTCCGTTCTTTTCAAATTTATGTAATGGTATTCCTGCTCTTACATCATTTGCATTCCACATAATACCTAAACCAAAGATAAAATAACTCAAACCCATTGATAATATTTCCTGCGGCTCGAACTTTAGTATACTTGAGGAATTCTCCTTCTTCGATTGGAAACTATCCCAAGCTTTACTAATAGGGTAGCCAAGAAATAAAAATAGAATTACAAATAGTATGACTAACTCAAATAGCACAATATCATACCCCTTTTATAATAATTGTTTACACAAAGTATAAAAAAACACTCTATATTTTACCATTTATTAACGTTTGTATATACAATTTCACAAAAGATTACACTCCCTCAATTCAAAAAAAACGCCTAAAAGCTGAAACATTCAACTTTTTAGGCGATCTCTTCTATTTATTCTTAAACTTCTCAGTCGCTGCTCTCATCTTCACATTTAAATCGTGATCAATTGAGTCGCGAATATCTCGCTCTACTACTTCCATTTCTTTTTGGAAATTTTCCAAGTAGATTTTCAGTTCTTCTTCCTTCTCTGGTCTTTGTGAAGGTGGTAATTGTACTACCAACGATAACATGGCCGTTAAATCTTTCATTAAGAACGTTTCAAGTTTATGTTGTTGTTCAAACATGCGTTGCTCTTGATAGTACGGAAGTGCATTCAATACTGAAATTGTAATATCATCAACCGTTCTTTGTAATGAAGGATTTATTGAGCGTTTATACGCTTGAATTGTATTTAATGCGTCTGGATAACGGTCATAAAAATACAATTTGTAAAATGATAAGTCTGTCGGTTTTACAGTTTGCTGTGTTTCTTGTCTTAAGAAATCTTTCACTTTCATCGCAGCTACATCAATATCTTCATTCGTAAGCTTTTTCGTAGTTTTTGCCATTACATGCACTTTTTTCTGCTTTTCCTTCGGTAACATCGAGAAGACTTGTTCTCTCGTACGTTGACCTGATGCACAAAATAGAGTATTTAATGTATTTTGTTCTTTCTTTCCTTCAGTGTGAATCCAACGATAAAACAGTGGATGTTGTGTAAATTCTTGTAGAAACGGTATTGATTTGTTTGATAACTTGTCTAAAGAATCTTGCGCTCTTTTATATGGCTTCGTCCATGAAAAATACAGCTTCCGTCCGAAATATACCACTAAAACAACGACAGTAAATGCTATTAAAAGCAATGTACCGAGTAGTAATAATACTGTTTGAATGAAACTCATTTGTTCACCTCCTCTAATAATCCGTTATTTCCTTGGACGCTGAATGAGTTTCTGCTTCATCTCATCATTAAATGTGTCTAGTTCAATAACGAACTTCTTACTTGACTCGATAATACGTTCTGACGATTTTTCAGATGCTTCAATTGCAGCGAACACATTTTGGAATGATTCACGTAATTTATCCATGCTAATAGCAGGGTTTTCAAGCAATTTTGTCGTTTCTTCTGTATTTTGTTTTAACGCTTGAGAATTACTTAATACCATCGATTCAATTGCTTCATTTGTCGCATTCACTGCATCGATTGTTTTCCGTTGATTTGTTAACGCTAACTGAATAGCAGCTGAAACCGTTACAACGTTTTGCGTCATCGTAATTGCATTACGAATTGCCTCTGTTAACTTTTCATTATTTTTCTTAATAATGTCTACAGATGCGATAGATTGTAATAAAACACTTTTCGCTTGCTGCATATTACGTGTACGTACAAGTATCTTTTCTAACGCATCGTTAATTAATGGAATATCTCTTTGACGTTCTGGATTTTGTTTCTCAGCTTCCAGCATGCCAGCAAGTTTTCTCCCTAAGTATACTTGCTTATCAAGAGCGTGAATTTTATCATGCGATTGCTCTTTAAGCATTTCAAGACCAACTGTATCTTCTTGTAAGTTGTCACGACCAATTAGAAGGGATCTTATAATCTCCTCAATTTGCTTATCTATAGATTGATATTTATGCACGTATGTTTCAAGTAGGTTTTTCTTGAATACTTTAAACATAATTTTCTTCATACCACTTGCTTTTAATGAATTCGGATCAAGTTCTGATACCACTTTTCGTAATTCTAACAATGTATTTGGAATTTCTTCGTTTTTTCCATTCATCATCGCTGTTACAGGACGTTTTAATGCTGACAACGTTTGTCCTGCTGCTTGTTGCTCTTTATCTCCTAAATCTCCTAGCTGAGACAATACTTTTGATAAATCTGTATTTTGCTCGCTATTTAACTTTTGTACATAAAGATCAGCTTCTTTATTCAGTTCCTCTAATTCTGCATCTTTTATAACTGTATCAACCACTACTTCTACATTATTATCTTTCACGATCGATACAGGTTCTTTTTTCTCGAATTCAGTCAACAAAATCGCTCCTTTATTTATATGTGCGAATTTATATGCACTATATTTCATCAATTATATCGTATTTCATATACATTCTGACTGCTTGAAATCGATTTTTTTAGAAATGCCTGTTTATGCAGTCATTCCCTGTTTCTTACTATAAGTATACCTGTAATCAACATAATTTTCCTCAGACTTAAGACCTAGAGAACGACATGCTGAAGGCGGATTCTTCGTATGTTACGTATATAAATTATGTTCTTCTATCCTTCTGTACTCAATCTTTTGACATACACCCTTTTTCAATGTGATAATTATATTACGCTATACCCTATTTCTTCTTATGCGCTACAAATGCTCCATTTTGAAATGCCAATAAAACCGTTTCAAACATTTCATCTTCTTCTATCATTTTTATAAACTCATCTAATTCACTCGCATGAGAGGTTGCGTTATCAACAACAAGAAAACCCTTTGGTTGTAAAATGCGTTTTATATGCTCAAGCCACCACATGTATTGCGTACGCTCTGAATCTAGGAAAATAAAATCAAATGAATGATCTAATTGCGCATCTAAAAATGCCCCTGCTTCTTGATTATGAACATCAATCCTTTGTAAAAGGTTTGCCTTTTCAAAATTGACAAGTGCCTCTCCAACTCGTTCTGAAGAAAGCTCTACAGTTGTTACATTTCCATTTGTTTCTTCTACCGTATTAGCTAACCACAATGTAGAATAGCCATTAGAAGTTCCGATTTCTAAAATGTTTTTTGCGCTACACCCTTTTACTAAAATTGATAAAAATTGCCCCATCTCACGAGTAATATTCCGTAATTTTTCTTCCCGTGTTTTTTTATTTCGATCATGCTCTTCTCCATATTGTTCAAGTTGAAATAATAATGAATCTAACGTATCCATTTTTTTCATCGCCTTTCCAAAGCAATATGATGAAAAAGCTCTTGCTGCCCGTCTACTTTTTATTATATGCGAAACAAAAACCTTTTTCCTGTTATATGACAAAGATTTATAATTTTTTATAGCATATTGTTTCGTTTTTTGGTAAAGTTAATTTCTACGTGCAATTATTCCATTCATATTATTTCATATTAAAATTGCAGTTATTAAATTATATAAACCCCATTTAAATGAATCGGTATTTCAAATTCAATTAAGCGCCCTTTTCGGACGCATTTTCTTTGTTTATATATTTCCAGAAGAAAGGATGCTTACAAATGAACGTGATTAGCTTAGATGCTGCTCGAAAACGAAAGCAGCATAAAAAATTAATGATTACTATACCGATTATTACACGTATTTATGAAGAGGACGGGGAAATTAAATTTGAGGTAGCTGGCGAAAAAGATGTACCTCTTGAAATGTTAGAAAAATAATAAAAAAACGCATTTCTGAAGAAATGCGCTTTTTTATATTTTTACATTTAAATGCATAAGTTTTTCAGGGTTAACCATCATATAAATATTTGAAATTTTCTCATCCTCAAATGCAAACGAAAGAACATAAGTTACTTTATTATTTATTGTAACTATAACTCCTGGTATACCATTGACCATTTTGAAATCAACAGTGTACTCTTCTGTCAATCGTTGTGCAATCCCAAAGAACAAACGTATAATTCGATCCGCAGAATAAATCGGGTTAATAGCAGTCGTAACTTTACCACCACCATCAGCTTTGAGTATAGCATCTGTTTTTAATACTTCTAACATACCTTCCGCATCCCCACACTGTAATGATGATACAAACTTTTCAACATAAGAAGCCATTTTCTCCGTGCTTAATTTTGATTGCTTCGGTTTCTCCAACATGCTTTTTCGAGCACGTTGAAAGATTTTCCTGCAGTTCACACTACTCTTATCAACAATTGAAGCTATTTCTTCGTATTCATAACTGAAAACCTCTCTTAATATGAAAACAATCCTTTCTACCTCAGATAATTGTTGTAAAAGTAATAAATATGCGGTGGAAAGGGATTCTTTCATTATAAATGACTTTGATGGCTCATCACTCTCTTCTACAATTGGCTCTGGCAACCACATCCCTACATACACGTTACGTTTATGCGCTGCCGATCGTAATTTATCAATTGAACGATTTGTCGCCATCTTACATAAATATGCTTTCATATTTTCTATAGATTGAGGATCTTCTATATTATTTAGCGAGATAAATACATCCTGAACGATATCCTCAGCATCCATAACACTCCCAAGGATTCTGTATACTAACGAAAATAATAATGGTTGATACGCTTCATATAACTGCTCCGTTTCCATGATGAACTGCCTCACTTTCATATTGCTTTAAAATGTGTAACGCTGCACGTTTCCCGCTTGCTACCGCAGCATCAGCTAATATTTCATCATGCCCTGCCCAATCTCCTGCAACATAAACACCTGGCATTTCAGGTATATTAGGACCCGGCTTTTCAACACGGTCAATATGAGGAAAATCATGTACTACTGTTATTTTCGGTAAATATTGCTGTGCAACAACTTCTCTTTTCCAATTTGGATGTAACAACTCCATCGTACTTTCCAACTGTTCTTTATCTTCATGAATATGATTCATCTCTAGCATAGGATTATGGTACTTAATTAGACTCACTGCAATTGATCCATCTTCACTTAATTTAGCTGCTCTCGATTGATTTGTGAAAAATATAGGTTGATCTAATCCTAATACAAATTGATGTGTAGGATTGGGTAATTGTCTCAAGCCAATATCTAATGCAGCAACAGTAACCGGTACCGATTGTTCACTCCATCTATGCAAACTTGTTCCTTCTGCACCTTTTATTATTTTACAAGCCTCTTTTGGCGGAGTCGTCACGATGACTGTACCTACTTCAAAAACCTCATCATCAACACAATGTATTCTTTGTTTATCTTCATAATGCTCTATTTCCAAAACATGCTTTTTAGCCAAAAATTTTACCCCGACATCATTCGCTAAATCTCTTAATTTTGTTATTATCGTCTCCCAACCACCATCTACATAAAGCACTCCTGCTTTTATAGAAAGCTGTATTTGCTTTAGTACAGATGATGCTAATTGTATTGTAGGAGCAAACGTATATGTTGTTGTCCGGCATAGCGCATAAAATATATTGCGAACCATTGGATCTTTTATTTCATTTTCTGCCCATGTAGTTAGACTCATTTTCGGAACTTCTCCTACATCTAAATTTCCTAAACGAATCATAAGACGTGAGAATTGTACTTTTGCAGACCACGAAAGTAGTGGTGTTGATAAAATTGAGCGAAAATCTGTTGGGATGGTGAATATATCCCCTTTCCATATTCCATGTGCTTTTGTAGATGGTATTCCACCTGGAAGATTCAAACCGAGCTCATTAAAAGTTATAAACGCTGCTCCGCCTCTATATAAAGCATGTGCACCAAGATTCATGCAGATTCCATTTTTATTTATAGTCATCCCTCGGCCACCGAATTGACTGGATTTTTCTAATACAATCACTTTCTTTCCAGCTTTCGCTAAATATATAGATGCAGTTAATCCAGCAAGCCCACCGCCAATAATTGCTACATCAAATGTATTCATAATAAAATCCCTCCTTATCGTTCTACATACAAGACGAACGATTAAGGAGGGATGTGACATGAAAATAAATTTTTATTACCCTACTTTATTTCATTACTTTTTAATTCGGTCATATTGCATACGAAATAACTCAATTGCAAATGGAATATCCTCTTCACTCTTTATATAATAACTGATCCATCCTGATTCAGGTAATACGTGATGTGGTTTTACCAATCCTTGCTTCACTAATTCATCTCGCTTTAACTTCGGAAATGGTAAATCAGCTAATTTATCACCATGAAGATGGCCAAGTTCTTTCTTACCATAATTTATTTCAATACCACCAAATCGATGCGGTTTTTCAGAAACACCCGCCCAGCTGAGTACTTCATTTCTAATCATTTCACTAAATGACATGAACATTCACTCCTTATAAATGATTGATGTACTTTTAAATTAACATTTTCATTACTTTTTTCCATCAATCCAAAGTATGAATGGGAATACGAATATAGTTTAGTATTAACACCTTATTCTTTATGAAATAAGTGAATTTATTAAGCTGCCGACAACAGCACAAAACAAAGACTAGACTCATATCCTAATTTTGTAACCTAACTTCCCTATAGAAAGGCGGGTAATACAATTGACTGCCAACATCGACTATACCTCTCCCTCAACCAATTTTACTTATGATGTAAATAAAAGTAATTTTTTTCGGAAAGATGCCCAAAATTATATAAATGTACTCGGTATTAAACAATTAAATACTTTAGAAAATACTTCTTTATTAGATATTTATTTAAGTACAGGAAATGTTGTAGAACCACATATTCATCAAAATGCAGCTGAACTTGTTTATTGTATTTCAGGGTCTGCTGTTGTTTCTTTACTTAATCCATTTACGAATCAAATTTTAAACTTACCGATAAAACCGGGGCAAGTTGCCAACATTCCACAAGCGTGGTGGCATTATGAAATTGCTACAGCAGATAATACTCATTTATTAGCTATTTTCAATGCCCCAGCGCCAGAAGTTATTTTCAGTTCTGATATTTTAAGATTAACTCCGGCTCATATGATGGCCCATACTTACTGCCTCAATGAACAACAATGGAAACAAGCGGTTTCCCCTATTCAATCAACTACTGTAATTGGTCCTCCGGCAAACTGCAATCAAAACCGTGAAACGAAAAATTATCCAACCCAGCCCCTCGCTCAACAACATAATCCGCATCACCAAGATTCTTATTACTTTCCTCTTTACTGGGGCTATTAATTTGTAAATTTTCAAAAAAACACAGTTTATCTCCTAGGAAAATACCGAGGAGATTTTTTTATTGTATCTTCTCTTCCTATTAAAAATAGTAACAATTGATAGTGTACATACATATAATATTTATATATTAAATTGGAGGTGATAGTACTATGAGTAATTATAACTATCGAAAAAACTACTCTTATAATAAAAATAGTAGCTCTTCAGCATCCTCTCAATCTTCCAATTCTCAATCTTCCAATTCCCAATCGCAAAGAGACTTAGCCGAGCAAGGCTATGTAAAGAAAAAAGGATGTAACTGCAATAAAAATAAATAGTTTATTTTATGGATGAATTCTTTTTTAAAAGAATTCATCTTTTTTTGCTGATCGGAAATTTTTAAAGTTACATAACTTATGCCTTAAATGAGAAAGGGTAAATTATACTTTTTTATACGAACTTAATAAAGAGTAATTATTCAATTGATTTATTACTTATTTCCTCAAAAAATATAGTCCTTCCTAAATTTATTAGGAAGGACTATATGCAAACCCCTGTTTAATTTCCTACTAAACATTGTAACAAATTAAACGATATTAATACCTGCACTTACAAATCCAGCAACTGCAGCTATTGGACTTGCTGCTGTTAATGAAACATATAACAGTATTTTATCCCCAGCTGCTACTGGAATAGCTTCAGGTATGATTCCTGATGCTGTAGAACCAATCGCTATTGCGGCAAATGCTGGTGTTAATAAAAGAGGTGCGCCTTGTACTGTAAACGTATTGCTTGCTGCAGGTGCAGTTAATATTTGTATTTGCACTTGAACAGGTGATAATGGAGCTAATGCAGCTGTTGCACTAAAGAAACCAGCTAATGACGTAATAACCCCTGCGCGTGGTGCTACAAATGCATAATCACCTACACCTAATGCTAATGTGATACTTGTTCCACCAGTTAAAGCTACACCAGGCTGACTAAATCCAAATCCAAGAAGAGTTCCTGTATTAGCTATTAACGCGTTAACTAACGCAGATGGTGTTGTACCTGAAGCAAATGGAATAATAGCTCCGCCACCAGTTGCACCAGTTGCTCCTGTTAAACCTGTTGCTCCTGTTGGACCTGTCGCTCCTGTTAAGCCTGTTGCTCCTGTTAAACCTGTTGCTCCCGTTGGGCCTGTCGCTCCTGTTAAGCCTGTTGCTCCTGTTAAACCTGTTGCTCCACCAGTACCTGCTGGACCTGTCGCTCCTGTTGGGCCTGTTGGACCTGTCGCTCCGCCTCCTGGACCTGTTGGACCTGTTGGACCTGTTGCTCCGCCTCCTGGAGTAGCACCAATTAATTGAGTTAATAAGTTTAATAAAAGTTGTAAACTTGCAGGGTCAATAATTAAAGAGAAGAAGAATGGTGCAAGAGCACTGTAGAATTGTTGTAATAAAGAAAGTAATTGACTTAGATTTGGGTTAGGAGATTGTAGTAAATTAATAATACTTTGAATTAATTGTTTTAAGAAATTCCCTTCTGGGGAAGGTGCTAATTCATTTAGTAAGTTCAATAGTTGAGTAAACAAATTGAGTAAAGCTAATCTGTTTGCATCACTTGGATTTGCAAAAAACGCTGCAATAGCCGCTATTAAAGAGTTTAGTAAAGTAATTAATCTACCTAATTGCTCACTAGTAATTGGAACTGTTTGTGGATTGTTACAGCAATCTGGAGTGAAAACAATCGGATTATTGCAGTGGTTATGACCAAAACAATTATTGTTTGTCATTTATGTCCTCCTTACTTGTTTTATATTTGAGTTTTTCCTATTATAAGGATCATAAAGTTGTAAAAAAATATGTTATATATTGACTTAAAATAGGAAACATGAAATATAATTAAACTTACAAACGCTATTTAATTATGTTCATGACTCACATATTAATTATATGTTTTTAATAATTGACTGCTTAGATTAAATACCTAAACTTACGGGTTTATTTTATTTTTCCACGTTTATCTCTTAGGTTTAAATACACATATTAATTTGAATATACTCAACAATTAACAGTGCTATTTTTTTATATAAATATACATTATTTCTTTACTAAGATTGTGTTCTCTTTTTAAGCATGAAGCCGTTTGTATTATAGAGAACTCTCATATAATATATTGAAAAATTCATTTTATATTTTATTCCAATACACTGTGAAAAGGATTGAAGTTAAAATTCCTATCATTCAACCATTTATGACAGCTAGAAATTGAATGTACCTTCACTTAATTTTAACTATTTAAATATAAAACAAAAAAAGACAGATTCCTTTTCATTAAGGATCTGTCCTTTTAATTAATAATGATAAATTGTAATATAATTGAAGATCCTTGCGATGGAGGTTGAGTATCCAATAAAGTTAATTTACCAGTACTCACCTCATATAATGGCTGTGGTTGCATTATTCCATTAATAAATAAATTAATATATGAAACTTCACTAGGCGATAATATATTCGTTGTACCATATTGAGGTATCCCATCGGCATCTGTATATATAAGTTTCTCTCCATCTGCAAAAGTATAATATAACAAATTGGTTGTTGTGATAGGACCAATACCCCCAGTAGGGCCTGTTGCTCCGGTTGGGCCTGTTATTCCGGTTGGCCCCGTTTCTCCGGTCGGCCCCGTTATTCCAGTCGGGCCTGTTGCTCCGGTCGGTCCCGTTTCTCCGGTTGGGCCTGTTATTCCGGTTGGGCCTGTTGCTCCGGTCGGGCC